>NZ_JBEOYU010000035.1:0-65947 GCF_040297265.1 Streptomyces sp. NPDC001832 | reverse complement strand
GCCACCGCCCGGCCCCGGGGGGCGGGCCCCCTCAACAGCCGCGCCCCCCGGGCCGGTGATTCGTCCCGCCTGCGTCGCGACGGGCGGGTCGGGTCAGTTACCGCTCCACCAGCGCGCAACGGCCCGCCACAGCCTTACCGGTGCGGGTCCGCTGCGCTGCTGCGGGATCCGGCCGCCGACCCACTGCCCGGCGGACGTGCCCCAGGACTCGTCGGTGACCGTCGCGGTGTACGTCACACCAGGCACACCAGTCCCACCTGTCGCACTGATCGAGGCAGGCCCCCGTGCCGCACCAGGAGTGCGTCCGGGTGCGGTGGCGGTGTGCCGGACCGCGGCCTGCGCCTTCCAGTCCTGGCGCGGCGGGTTCGGCCTCCCCGAGGATGGCGGTTCCTGGTCGTCCTGCGGCGTACGCGCGGCGAAGTCCGCCGGGAGCTCCACCAGGTGCCGGCCCAGAATGTTCCCGATCCAGCTCAGCCGGCTCTCGTCGACGGCGAGTTCGAGGTCGGGGAGCCGCATCAGCAGTGCGTCGACACCGACGTCCGCGATGGCGCGTCCGATGTCCTGCCCGGGGCATTCATGAGGGCCGCCGCTGAACGCGAGGTGGGCGCGGTTGCCTTCCATGTCGGCGCCCAGGTCGGGCCTCACCACCGGATCGGTGTTGGCCGGTGCGATGCCGACGATCAGGGCGTCGCCCGCCTTGATCTGCTTTCCGCCCAGTTCGGTGTCGCCGACCGCCCAGCGGCCGAAGACCGCGGTGAACGGCGGTTCGTCCCACAGGCTCTGCTCGACCGCTTCGGGCACCGTCATATGGCCGCCGCTGAGCCTGGCCCGGAAGCGGGGGTCGGTGAGCACCATGCGCAGGACGTTGGCGATCAGGTTGGCGGTCGACTCGTAGGCGGCGATGAAAATCAGCCGCAGATGCTCGCTGACCTCCTGGTCGTTCATTCGTGTCGGGTGTTCGACGAGCCAGGTGGCGAGGTCGTCCGCGGGTTCGCGCCGGCGGCGTCGGACGAGCCGGGTCAGCGCCTCGAGGACGTAGGCGTTGCTCGCGATCGCGGTCGCCGTACCGCGGGTCATGTCGCGGGCGGCCTGGACCATCCGGTCGTTGTACTCCTCGGGCATGCCGAGGATCGCGCACATCACCATCATCGGCAGCCGCTCGGCGAACTGGCTCACCAGGTCGACGCGGCCTTCCTTGCAGAAGTCGTTGACCAGCCGGTTGCTGTAGCGGTTGACGTGGCGGCGCACCCCGCGGGAGTCGATGCGGCTCATGCTGTCGGTGACCGCGCGGCGCTGGCGCTCATGGGTGGCGCCGTCGGCGAAGACACAGGCCGGCTGCCAGGTGAAGATCGGGGCCAGCGGGTGGTCCGGGCCGACGGTGCCGTCCTGCAGGGCCCGCCACCGCCGGGAGTCGCGGGAGAACTGCGAGGGGGTACGGGTCATGTACAGGTTCTCGCTGTGCCCGAGCACCAGCCAGACGGGGACGTCTCCGTGCAGCAGTACAGGGGCCACGCTGCCGTGTTCGGCGCGCAGCTTGTCGTACAGCCCGTTGGGGTCCCGCTCGGCCTCCGGGCCGTAGAACCGGCGTAGTCCGCCGGGGCCGATCCCGAGGCCGTGGGCCGGGCACTCGGGTGGCGGAACCGGCCCCTGGGCCGCTCCGGGCTCGTAGTGGAATGGGGTTGTCACGATCGCTCCAGGGATCAGGATTCCAAGGACCAGACGGATGGGACGTGCGAGGTGTTACGACCTCACCCACGATTGGCAGCGGCGTCGCAACGCCTCTCAGGCGAGCGGGAGGGCCAGACTGTGCAAATAGCGCATCAGCGTCATCAGTACGTCGCGGCTGGAGGCGCGCCGCCGGGCGTCGCAGTCGATCATCGGTACCTCTTCGGGGAGGTCCAGGGCGGCGCGCAGCGCCTCGACGGGGTGTTTCGGGGCGTCGGGGAAGGTGTTGACGGCGACGACGAACGGCACGCCACGATCCTCCAGCCGTCCGATGACGTCGAAGCTGACTTCGAGGCGGCGGGTGTCGACGAGGACCACCGCGCCGAGCGCGCCTTCGAACAGGCCGTTCCACAGGAACCAGAACCGTTCCTGTCCCGGGGTCCCGAACAGATAGAGGATCAGTTCCTCACTGATGGAGATACGGCCGAAGTCCATGGCGACGGTGGTGGCGGTCTTGCTCTCCACCCCGGAGTTGTCGTCCACGCCGATTCCGGCCTGGGTCATGGTCTCTTCGGTGGTCAGCGGCCGGATCTCGCTGACGGATCCGACCATGGTCGTCTTGCCGACCCCGAACCCTCCGACGATCACAACCTTCACCGCGGCTGTCGCCGTGGTGGGAAGGATGTCCTCGCGCCGGGGGCCGGTGATCGTGTCAGAGCTTCTGAAGTCCATGCATCACCGCTTCGAGAAGGGACCTGTCCGGGAGAGTGGCGCGGACGATGGGCGCGCGCGATTCGATGAGTTCGGTCGCGAGGAGTTCGGTGAGGAGCGATGTCACCACACTGAAGGGCAGGCCGAGGTACGCCGAGATCTCCGCGACGGACAACGGCGCCTGACAGAGCCGCAGGATCACGGCCTGCTCGGGCTGGACCGTCGGCTTCGGCTGGGCCTTCGCGACGACCATCGTGACCAGGTCGAGCGACGCCCGCTCGCTGCCGTCGGGATCGCCAGTGATCACGTACAGCCGTTCCGGGTCGCTCAGTGCCGGATCGGCCTCTCGGCGTTGTCGTCGGGGAGAATTCATCCGAACTGCCCGTCATGGCGCGGTGGGCTCGTCAGGTGGGCACCGATCCTGACGACCATGTCGCGCATCCGCGCCCCGACGAGCCCCGCGTCGACCGTCTCACCGGCCAGGACCGCGAGGTACGCGCCGGTTCCGGCGGCCATCAAGTAGAAGAAGCCGCCAGTGACTTCGATGACGACGAGGCGCATGAGGCCGTCGCTGTACGGGATTTCGGAGGCTACGGCGGCGGCCAGGCTCTGCAGCCCCGCGCAGGCCGCCGCGAGGCGGTCGGCGACATCGGGGTCGCCGCCGTGCTGGGCGATGCGCAGTCCGTCGGCGGAGAGCACCACGATCTGGTGGATGTCCGGCACGTCATCGGCCAGTTCCTTGAGCATCCAGTCCATATTTCCCCGCTGCTGGATCACTTCAGGTCTCCCTTGTTCCAGGCATCCTCAGAGTCTTCGCCGGTCTTCGGCTCCTGCGGCACGCCGTTGACGGCGTTGGTGAAGGCCTCCAGCCAGAGTCCGGGGGGCTGCGCCCTGCCGCTGTCGTTCCCCTCGACGTGGCCGGTGGTATGACCACCGCGCTGTCCTGCGGTGGGATCGACGGGCTGTGCCGGGAGGTTGTGCGAGCCCAGGGGGGCGCGGCCGCGGCTGCGGCGTTGCGGGAGACCGCCCGCGGTCCACTCGGTCACCACGGGGACGTCGTCCTCCATGGCGGCCACGGGAACGACCGGCCGGGTGACGGGTGCGACCGGTCCGGTGGCCGGGCGCTGGGCCACGGGGGTGCGGGGCTTGCGCCGTGCCGGCACGACGTGCTTCATGGCCTCGTGGTCGATGTCGCTGGTGGGCCTCGACGTGGCGCCGATGCCGTGGGCGATGCCGGGAGCGGGGCCGGTCGTGATCATGGCGCGGGGCACGATGAGTACGGCGCGGACACCGCCGTACGCGGACTGCCGAAGCGAGACCTGGAGGTCGTACATCCTCGAGAGCCGTCCGACGACTGCCATGCCGAGTCGCGGGGACTCGCCGAGGTCGTTCATGCTCGAGCCGGCCTGGGCTCTGGCGAGCATGTTCTCGGCCCGCGCCCGGGCCTCCTCGCTGAGCGAGACGCCGCCGTCCTCGATCTCGATGGCGATGCCGGTCTGCACCTCGACCGCGGTGACGTGCACCCGGGTCTGCGGCGGCGAGTAGCGGGTGGCGTTGTCGAGGAGTTCGGCGCAGGCATGGATGAGCGGTTCGACGGCCGTGCCGATGATGGCGACCTTGACGATCGAGTGCAGATCGACGCGCGGGTACTCCAGGATCCGCGACATGGCACCGCGCAGCACACTGAACAGCGGGACGGGCTTGGGCCATTGGCGACTGGGGCGGGCACCGCCGAGTACTGCGATGGAGTCGGCGAGGCGGCCGATCAGCGCCGTGCCATGGTCGATGCGGAGCAGGTCGTCGAAGACGTCGGGGTTGCGCCCGTGATGCTCCTCCATCTCCCGCAGTTCACTCGCCTGGCGGTGGACGATCGCCTGGACCCGCCGGGCGACGTTGACGAACGCACGCTGCGCGGAGTCACGCATCGCCTCTTCGTTGTCGATGATGTTCAGCACCGTGTAGACGAGAGCGCGCTGGGCGTCGGGCAGGTCGCGGTACCGCTCGTCCGCGTCGACGATGTCCCGGAGCACCTCTTCGGGCGAATTGCCCACGCGCAGCCGGTGGATGGCGGCCGGCAGGAGCTCCTTGCTGATACGCACGGTCTCGTCGTCGTGTGTGGCGACACGCCGCTCCAGGTCGGTGAAGCGCCGTTCGTACACCGCGCGCTGGGTACGCAGATCGCGTCCCCGGCGGGCGAGTCGAACGGTGAGTGCGGCGATCACGACGGTGGCGAGCGCGCCGCAGCAGACGAGTGGCGTTCGCGCGGCCTCGGAAACCAGTGCCACCGCGGCGGCGGTCGCACCACCCGTCAGGAGCATGGGCAGCAACAAGGCACGAATGACTGGGGCTTCTCGTTCGATCGGCGGTGATTCAACACGAACCATCTAAAACCTCTGGCGGTTGATTCGGGAGGTATACGCGCTTGCAAGACACTCAGGAACAAGCGCTCGAATTCATATCAACTCGACTTCGCTGCGCGTGAGCTTAGTCAGATCGAATCAGTGCTTCGGCACATTCACCCCAACCCCCTGCGCGAGCGCTCCCGCAGCAATACACTCACAAGTTTTTGCACGCACCGCCGCTGGACACGCACAGGGAGTGACGAGTGAGGTGAATTCGCGAGACGGGGCATCGCTCGTACCGCACAGGGGGACATTTTCGAGGATTCACGAAAAATCAACTCGAACATTCTGGCGTAAGTAGTACGGCAGACGAGGAAGCATCCGAACGACTCGACCCCAGGATCAAGCAATCCTGTCCCGCATCGAAGGACAAGGGCACATGTGATCGAAGGGGATCAAAAGGAGTACGCCCTCGCCCACGCCACTTCGGGCGGCAAAATGCTGCTCTCCCGGATGGCGACGGAACAGCGCCGGCCCTGCCTGGGGGGTCAGCCGAGGTACGGCCGGAAGGGGGTGTCGCCGAGTTCGAGGGCCTGCTGAAGAACACGTCCGAGGTGCAGCCCACCACCGTGCACGCGGACACGCAGGGCCAGAGCTTCCCGGTGTTCGCACTGGCCCACCTGCTGGGCTTCGACCTGATGCCCCGGATCAGGAACTGGAAGGACTCGACGTTCTACCGGCCCAGCAAGCAGAGCGAGTACGTGCACATCGACGCCCTGTTCGGCGAGACGGGCAAGAACGTCATCGACTGGGATCTGATCGAGTCCCAGTTCCGGCACCTGATGTGGGTGGCCGTCTCGATGCGCGAGGCGGCGATCTCCTCGTCCACGCTCCTCAAGCGGCTGCGGTCGGGCTCCAAGAAGAACGCCACCTACGACGCGTTCCGGGAGGTCGGCCGCGTGATCCGCACCGTGCAGCTATCAGTTACGTGGAATCTGGCCGCAGCGGAGATCATCTCCGTGCGGTACGACCACGGACTGAGGAGATGTGTTGGGCACGGTGGTGCTGGAGAAGAAGTGGCCGGTGCTCGGCAGGCACGAGCGGGCAGCCGGGTGGTTGCAGGTGTGGGCCGACCTGGGCCGGGCGCCCCGGACGATCGACGCCTACGCCCGAGGGCTGGCCGAGTATCTGGAGATGTGCGAGCGGGAGAACGTCGACCCGCTGACCGCCAACCGAGCCCACATTGCCTTCTACGTAAGGGAGTTGACCTCACGGCCGAGCCGCCGGGGCGCGAACGTGGTATCAATCGACTCGGGCTCGGGCCTGGCCAACGCCACCATTCAGCAGCGCCTGGTGCCGGTCCGGCTGTTCTATGACTTCCTCATGGAGGACGGGCAGCGCGATTCCAACCCGGTCGGCCGGGGCCGCTACACGCCTGGCCGCCGACGCGGCGGGCATGAGCGCGGCCTCGTGCCGAGGCTGACGAAGCTGCCGTGGATACCCACCGAGCAGCAGTGGATGGATGTCGGCGCGCAGGTCCATGGGCCAGCGCGGACCGGGTGCTGCGCGTCTTTCCCGGACAGCTGGCGGCTATGGACCGGTGATGCGGTCCACAGCCCGGAGGGGTTGCTGCGTCAGGCATTGAGGCCCGGATCTGCTTGGAATGTTGCCGAGAACGCAGTGTGACGCGATGACGCCGACTCGCGGTCCTCGGAGACTGCGTGCTCACCCTGACGCCGTTGCGGCAGCGCAACGCAACCGCCCATCTGGCCTTCGCGGTTATAGTTCCAGGCAGCGTCGCGTGCCGGTGGCGGATGGCTCGTCAGGCATGGAGGCGTCGTATCGAAAGGTGGCTACGGCCATTCCCACCCCAATTTCACAGAAGATCAAGCTTTACCCCGCCGAGGACCGGTTCTTCGGCCCCCGACCCGCCGTCCTCGTCCTGCCCGGCGGCGGCTTCCGGGAACTTCCACCGCACGAGGGCGAAGGCTACGCGCGCTGGCTGTCCGGCCTCGGCATCCACGCCTTCGTCCTGTCCTACCGGCTGCTGCCGGACCGGTTCCCGGCCCCGCTCGAAGACGCCCGGGCCGGGTTGGACCACATCCGCAACGGCGACCACGGCCTCGACGTCGGCCGGGTCGGCGTCATCGGATCAAGCGCGGGCGGCCAACTCGCTGGCCTGCTCATGACCGGCCAGGTTCTGTCCATCGAGGAAGGCGTCGCCGACCCGCCCCGACCGGACTTCGCGATCCTGGCCTACGCGCTGGCCGACCTCGACCTGCTGCCGCCGCCGGTGGTCGAGAACCTGCTCGGTGACCTGCTGCCCATCAAGGACGAGCTATCCCCGGCCAAGCATGTGGATGCGTCGGTGTGCCCGACTTTCGTATGGGCCACCGCTCAGGACCCGCCGGGCTTGCCCAACGCCCTGGAGTGGACCCGGGCGCTGGCGGCCGCCGCGGTACCGGTGGAGTTGCACGTCTACCCGGGCGGCAGCCACGGCATCGGCCTCGCCGACGGCGTGGAATACGGCGGCGAGCCGCATAAGTTCATTGCGCGCGAGCCGCACACCGCGTCCTGGACGACCGCGTGCGCGGCCTGGCTGCGACGGGAGGGCGTTCTTGCCGACTGACCGCGTCACCGCCTGGGGCGGGGAACTGCAGCGGGTGCACGGCAAGCTGCGCAATGCGTTGGCACTGGCGCGGGCGGGACTGGACGGCGGCGCCCCCGCCGACGCCGCCATCGACCTGCTGTTGTTCTGCCACGGGTTCTGCGCTGCCCTGTCCGGCCACCATCGCGCCGAGGACGGTTCGCTGTTCCCGGAACTGGTACGGGCGCGACCCGACCTGGCGCCGGTGGTCGCGAAGCTGACTCAGGACCACAACATGATCGAGCACCTCATCGGTGGATTGCAGAAGGCGGTGGCCGACTCGACCGACCCGGAGGTGGCACACCGCCACCTGGACGGGATCGAGGCAGTCATGGAGACGCACTTCAAGTACGAGGAGAAGCAACTGGGAGCGGTGCTGGACGGCATGGATGCCGACTTCGACCGCACCGAGATCTTCGGCCCGATTAGCTGAGCCGCGTCCCGTTCGCGCCGCCCGCCGACGGCGCGAACGGGAATCCACCTGGGTTCGAGAAGGCGCCGGCGGATGCCGCAAGGGCGGCGCTCCTGGCTGCGTGGTCGGGCAGACGAGGATCGGGTGGCGTGCGGAGAAGTATCAGTTGGTGGTACAGCGGCGCGGTGGCGGCGATGAGCAGTTGCCGCGCGTTGGTGTGCGCAGGGATGTCCCCGCGCCGGGCTGCTCGCTGCACGACGATCTCGCAGCGTGCGTACCGGTCTTCCCAGAAGCGCTGTAGGGCGCGGGCGGCTTCGTCGGAACGGAAGGAGGCGGCGATCAAGGCTGTGGTGATCGGCGGCTGGGCGGTCAGCGCCGTCTGGATCTGGTGGTTCAGTGCCGCCAGGTCTCCTGGCAGAGAGCCGGTGTCCTCGGGCTGCCAGTCGTCGTAGCTCGCGGCGTCGAGGACGTCGGCGAGCAGTCCGCCGACGTCCCGCCAGCGTCGGTACACCGTCGTGCGGTGGACGCCCGCGCGGGCCGCGACGGCGTCCACGGTGAGTGCGTCGTAGCCGGATTCCACCAGCTCGGTGCGAACCGCGTCGAGCACCTGCATGCGGATGCGGCTGGTGCGGCCGCCCGGGCGGCGTCGGGCCGCCATCGGAGGCGAGGAATCTCCGACCGGGAATCCGGTTGCTCGGCGGGACGGCGTCATGGCAGCATCTTAATGCAACTGTTGTCGCACTAATGGAGTCGTCGATGCTCTTCCGAAGCGTTCACCTGGCCCAGCGGCCCGTGGGGGCCGCCCCGTCCTCGAATGCTTCGGAGTCTTCGCATGCCTACGCAAATCACCGCTCTCGCCGTCAGCAAGTCCTTGGGCGGCAGGCTCGTTCTTGACTCGGTGACGTGCTCGCTCGCCGCGGGCGAGCGCACGGGGATCATCGGCGAGAACGGGTCCGGCAAGACCACCTTGCTGCGCGTGCTCGCCGGCCTGGAGCGGCCCGACCAGGGAGAGGTCGTCATCCACGCCGACGGCGGCGTCGGCTATCTCCCGCAGGACGGGCGGCTGCCGCCTGGTGCGACCGTGCAGGAGGTCATCGACCGGGCTCTGGGCGAGCTGCGCGCGATCGAGCAGCGGATGCGCCGCCTGGAGGCGGCGATGGCCGACGGCGACGAGTCGGGTATGGACGAGTACGGCGAGTTGCTGACGGTCTTCGAACTGCGTGGCGGCTACGAGGCCGACGCCCGCGTGGAACGCGCCCTGCACGGCCTCGGCTTGGGCCTGCTGGACCGTGGCCGTACCGTGGGCAGCCTGTCCGGCGGTGAGCAAGTCCGGCTGCGCCTGGCGGCCGTTCTGGCAGCAAGCCCGGAGGTGCTGCTGCTGGACGAGCCGACCAACCATCTCGACGAGGAAGCCCTCGGCTGGCTGGAAGAACACCTGCGCACCCGGCGCGGCACCACGGTGGCGGTCTGTCACGACCGCGTCTTCCTCGAACGAGTGGCCACCAGTCTGCTGGAAGTGGACGCCGACGAGCGCAGCGTGATCCGGTACGGCAACGGTTACGCCGGCTACCTCGCCGAGAAGGCGGCAGCCCGCCAGCGGTGGGCCCAGGCGCACGCCCAGTGGCAAGCCGACGTGGACCGGCTCCGTGAGACCGCCGCGACCACCGCCCGCCGGGTGGCCCCGGGCCGAGCGATCAAGGACGGCAACAAGATGGCCTACGACCGGGCGGCAGGCCGCGTCCAGCAGTCGGTAGCCAGCCGGGTACGCCAGGCAGAGGAACGCCTGCGCCGCCTCCTGACGAACCCGGTCCCGTCCCCGCCGCAGCCGCTGCGCTTTGCCCCCGTACTGCGGGCAGGCCACGCGCGGGGCGTCGTGCTCGATGCCTCTGACGTCAGCGTCTCAGCCCGGCTCGGCCTCACATCTCTTACGGTCACAGCCGGGGAACGCCTGCTGATCACCGGGCCGAACGGAGCGGGTAAGAGCACCTTGCTGCGTGTCCTGGCTGGCGACTTGGCCCCCGACAGCGGGACCGTCACCCGCCGGGGCAGGGTCGGCTTCCTCCCGCAAGAACCGCAACTCGGCCGACCGGACGGCACGTTGCTGGCTGCCTTCGCCCGCAGACGAGCCGGGCAAGCCGCCGAGCACGCCGAGCGGCTGCTGGGGCTCGGTCTGTTCAACCGCGACCAGCTCACCGTTGCGGTGGGCACCTTGTCCACCGGGCAGCGGCAGCGTCTTGCGCTGGCACGGCTGGTCAGCGAACCGTCAGATGTCCTGCTGCTCGACGAGCCCACCAACCATCTGTCCCCCGCCCTCGTCGAGGACCTGGAAGCCGCCCTGGCCGACTACGACGGCACCCTCGTGATCGTCAGCCACGACCGCCGGCTGATCCGGCGCTGGCGCGGTGCTCACCTCGCCCTGCAGGCGACTCCCACATCCGCCGCCGCCCGCTGACGCCGCAAGCACCCGATTCGTCACATGGAGCCCCTATGCCTCGCCGTGCCGCCTCGATCAAGCAGATACAGGTCGGTGTCACCTGCCTCTCAAGATCGCATCTGTTCGTTGGGGGATCCCCTTACGAACAGCTCTCACGCGGCCTCGCTACCCCTTTCGGCCGTATCTCGGCTGACCCTCTGCCTGAGGGGCCGTCGGGTGGCCCCACCCGATCAGAGGCCACCCGACACCTCTCAGGGCCCGCTACGGGCGCCCTAGTCCCAGAGGTCGGTGCTGCAGGCGTCCACCAGGGCAACGATGCGGGCGAGGACGTCGTCGGCGGGCTGCGGTTCGTGCCGACGTCCGTCGCGCAGGCGCAGGGCGACATGGTCGTCAGCGGCTTCCCTGGCACCGATGACGGCTTGGTAGGGCGCCAGGCGGCCTTCCCGGATACGGGCTCCCAGGGTGCCGCGATCCGGTCCGGCGATCTCGGCCCGCAGCCCGAGGCCGGTGCACCGCCGGGCGAGCGCCTTCGCATTCGGCAGCTCGGCTTCGGAGACCGGGAGGATCGCCAGCTGGGTGGGGGCGAGCCAGGCGGGGAAGGCCCCGCCGTGTTGCTCGATGAGGTGGGCGACGGCTCTCTCCACGCTGCCGATGACGCTGCGGTGAATCATGACCGGCCGGTGCTTCGCGCCGTCCGGGCCGATGTAGTGCAGATCGAACCGGGCCGGCTGGTGGAAGTCGATCTGGACGGTGGACAGGGTGGCCTCCCTGCCCGCACTGTCGGCGACCTGGACATCGATCTTGGGTCCGTAGAACGCCGCCTCTCCCTCGGCCGCCTTGTAGGGCAGGCCGGAGCGGTCGAGGACGTCGGTCAGCAGGGCGGTGGACCGCTGCCACATCTCGGGGGCGGCAACATACTTCCCGCCGGGTCCCGGAAGGGACAGCCGGAAACGGGCCGCGCTGATGCCCAGCGCCTGGTACGCCCGGCGAATCAGCTCCAGCGCGGCCTGTGCTTCCTCGGCGGCCTGGTCCAGGGTGCAGAAGATGTGCGCGTCGTTCAGCTGGATGGCCCTCACACGGGTCAGCCCGCCGAGCACTCCGGAGAGTTCGGAGCGGTACATGCCGCCCAGCTCGGCCATGCGCAGGGGCAGTTCGCGGTAGCTGTGGGACCGGGAGCGGTAGATGACCGCGTGGTGCGGACACAGGCTGGGCCGCAGCACGATCTGCTCTCCGCCCAGGCCCATCGGCGGGAACATGTCGTCGCTGTAGTGCGACCAGTGCCCGGAGATCTCGTACAGTTCCCGTTTGCCGAGCACCGGCGAGTACACGTGCTGGTAGCCCGCCCGCCGTTCGGCGGTGCGGATGTACTCCTCCAGGGTGTGGCGGACGGCAGCGCCGTCGGGCAGCCAGTACGGCAGTCCCGCGCCGATCAGCGGGTCGGTGTCGAACAGGTCCAGCTCGCGGCCGAGCTTGCGATGGTCGTGCATGGCGGTCTCCTCGCGGTCGTCGGACGAGTGACCGCAAGACGAAGCCCCGGGGCACTCGCCCCGGGGCTTCGGACTGAACAGCTGTCAGCGCGCCGGGACACTCTCCGGCGTCGTCGTCATGGCAGCGCGCTTCATGCGGCGGACGTTAGCAGCAACGTACGGATGTCCGCGCGGATTTTTTTCCGGCGCTGCCGTCGGCCCCGACCGCGGACCAACCCGGTGGAGTCCCGGCCGCCGGTTCAGCGCCGGGCGCCGCCGATGCGCCCCTCCAACTGCACCAGCAACTCGCTGAGCTGGGCGCTGAGTCGGGCACGGGTCTGCTCGTCGAGACCGGACAGCACCATGCGTTCGTACGCCAGCTGCCTGGGCAGCAACCCGTCGACCAGGTCGCGGCCCTCCTCTGTGAGGCGGACATGGGCAACGCGGCGGTCGCGGGCGTCGCTGCGGCGGTCGACAAGCCCGCGCTCCTGAAGGACCCGCAGACGCTTCGTGACGGCGGCGCCGGAGGAAAACGTCTCCCGGGCCAGCTCGCCGGGGGTGAGTTCGCGGTCGGTTCGGCGTACGGCACCGAGCAGGTCGAACTCGGCGCGGGTCAGGCCAACGGCGCGCAGTGGGGCGTCCTCCGCCTGCTGGAGCAGGGCCGCACAGCGGTTGATACGGCCGATGAGTTCCATCGGTCCGGTGTCCAGCTCCGGGTTGACGGCCTGCCACTGCCGCACCACCGAGGCGACGATGTCGTCGGTCACACCGCTCCGTTCTCCTGGGCGGGGGCGATCAGCGCCCGCCGTGTTGCTGTCGCCGCGAGCGTACGGTGTCCGGCCTGCTCGGCCGCGAGGACCTGCTCCCGGGGCAGGGCGCGCTGCCACCATTCGCCCGTTGCGGTGTCGTCGGCCTCGCGCAGCTCGACGAGCGATCCGGTCAGCGTTCGACGTGCGGCGTCGAGAGCGGCGGGCGTGGGCTGCGGGGCGGCGAGCGCGTGTTCGGCGTGAGCGCGGGCCCGGTCGGTGGCGGCCAGCGCCTCTTCGAGGCGTCCGGCGGCCCGGCGGTTGGTCACCAGCATGGCGGCGAGGATGCCCACCCCGGCGCCGATCATGGTGTCCAGGAGCCGGTCGCCTATGAGCTCACGGGCCGGGTAGGTGCCGCCGAACTCCAGGACCAGCAGGGCCATCGGCGTGACGGCGATGGAGCCGAGCCAGTAGTTGCGGGTGATCAGGGCCTCGGCCGCGAAGCCGAAGAACAGGCAGCAGCCGATGAGGGCCAGCGGTCCGGTGCGGCTGACCGGGAGGACGGCGGCGAAGACGAGGACGCCGAGCAGATTGCCGAGGGTGCGCTGAAGGGCCCGGTTCCAGGACAGTGTCACATTGGCCTGGTACAAGGAGGCGGCCGTGACGATCGCCCAGTAGGGCCGGCCGACGCCGGCCGCCTGGGAGACATATCCGGCCAGGGCGCAGCCGACCAGTGCACGGGCGCCGATGGGGAGCAGCGGGGAACCCGGGGCGAGACGGCGCAGCAGTGCGCGACGGGCGTCGCGGCGGCTTCCGGAGCGCCGGGCGGCCCGTTCGGCGTCGATGCCGAACAACTCGTCGGACGTGCCGGGGGCGGGCGGCGGGGTGGGGACAGGTCCGCGGGCTCGGGTCTGCCGGGCCCAGGCGCGGAGTCGTCCGGGAGCGGGCGCGGAAGCGGGGGCAACGTCGGGAGCGATCGGGGAAGCGCCGTCGGCGGCCCCGGCGAGGGCGACCTCGGCGTGGACGACGAGACGTTCGAGAGCCCGGCGCACGGGGGTGGGGTGTCTGGCGTCGAGCAGCGCCTGCCAGGCCGCGTGCACGGCCGCGACTGCGGCGCGCCGAGTGCGGTGGCCGGGGTCGGTGACGTATGCCGCGGCCGCGTCGAGTGCGCGGGCGGTCGCCCGGCGCTCCGGGCCCTCCCTGCGGATGACCGCGGGGCCGACTGCGATCAGCCAGGAGATCACGCCCGCGGCCAGGGTCAGCGCGAGGTGGCCGGGCACCTGGCCGAGGTGCTGCGGGGTGAAGAGTGCGGCCGAGGTGACGAACGTGAAGATCACCGGTCCGGGCGGGCCGATGCGGGTGGCGTCGCAGAGCATCTTCTGCGCGGCGGCGAGCAGTGCGCCCACCGCGATCAGCGTGGCTGTCGATCCGGTGAGCGAGGCCGTGACGAGGGATATCGCCATACCGATGACCATGGAGACGACGACCCCGGCGACGGCTCGGGCGCGGCGGGCGTACGGCAGATTGTGGCCGTACAGCGCACAGAGCGAGCCGGCCATCGTGTACATCACGAGGTCGAGGCGGTCGATGGCGTACAGCAGCAGATCCGGTACGGCGGTGGCGACGACCACGCTCAGTGCCGACTTGAACCACATGTCCGAGGGCCGGGCGAGGCGCAGGGGGGCCGCCAGCGGAAGTCTGCGGACGGAGGGCTGCCGGGATCGGATAGTTGTGTCGCTCACTCAAATACTTTAGCGGGTATTACACCTGTAAAACAACTTGCCCTTGCGACGACGAAGCTCCGGCACCGATGGCCGCCCCCTCCGTGAACCCATAGCGTTCAACTGCAGGAGGACAGACAAATGCGTGTCGATGCACTCACGAAGGAAGCCGAATGAAGCTCACCAAACCGGTGCCCAGTGGTCCCTGCTGGATCGAGCTGAGCACCCCCGACATCCCGGCTGCCAAGTCGTTCTACGCGGCACTCTTCGGCTGGCGCTCCGAGACCGACCCGCGTCCGGAGGCGGGCGGTTACACCATGGCGCACCTCGGAGATGCCCGAGTGGCCGCACTGAGTCCGATCTACCAGCCGGGACAGCCGCCCGCCTGGACGGTCTCGTTCGCCAGCGAGGACACGGACGCCACGGTCGAGAAGGTGAAGTCGGCGGGAGGCTCGCTGCTGATCGGCCCGATGGACGTGTTCGACCAAGGAAGATTCGCAGTGGTGGCGGATCCGTCCGGTGCCGTGTTCTCGCTCTGGCAGGGTCGCGCCTTCGCCGGTGCCGAGCGGCTGAACGCGCCGGGAGCGCTCGGCTGGGTCGAACTCGTCACCCGTGAGGCCGATCCGGCGCTCGCTTTCTATCCCGCGGTCTTCGGATGGACGGTGAACGCCGCTTCGGAGCGCTACACGCAGTGGGGCGTGGCCGGCGAGGAGTTCGGCGGCATGCTGATCATGGACGACAGCTTCCCCCCGGAGGCGCCGCCCAACTGGCTGCCGTACTTCGCCGTGACCGACGTCGACGCGACGGCGGCCACCGCGCAGGGGGCGGGCAGTGAGCTGCTGATGCCGCCGACGAGCATTCCCGACGGGCCGCAGATCGCGGTGGTACGGGATCCGCAGGGAGCGGTGTTCGGTATCTACCGGGCGGGCGACTAGGTCCTGCCGCCGGAACCGGGCCTCGGCCGACGAACCCGCCCACCCACCGGTTCGACATCCACCCGCAGGGGACGGCGAAACGGCCTTCTTGGAGTTCAGCTGATGTACGAGAGCGATGCCGGACTGCTCGCCCCCGGACGGGTCGGCTCCCCCGCGGAGACGGCCACCGGCGACAGCGCCTTTCTGCAGGCGATGCTCGACGCCGAGGCCGCGCTCACCCGCGCCCAGTGCGACTGCGGGCTCGCTCCCGCCGAGGCGGGGCGGGCGGTGACCGCGGCGGCCGACGCGAGCCGATTCGACGTACGGGATGTGGCGCTGCGCGCACGTGCGAGCGGCAATCCGGTCACCCCGCTGGTCGTCGACCTGGTCGCCGCGGTGGAGCAGGACGTCCGGCCGTATGTGCACCGCGGAGCCTCCAGCCAGGACATCCTCGACACAGCCGCCATGCTGGTCGCCGCACGGACCCTGGCGCCGGTGCTCGACGATCTGGTGCGGGCCGCGGACGCGGTGGCACGGCTCGCCGTCGCACATCGCAACACCCCGATGGCCGGCCGCACGCTCACCCAGCACGCCGTGCCGACCACCTTCGGACTGAAGGCCGCTGGGTGGCGTGCGCTGATCCTCGACGCACGGGACCGACTGTCGGCCGTACGGGAATCGCTCCCCGCGCAACTCGGTGGCGCCGCAGGAACCTTGGCCGCCTTCAACACCTTCGCCCTCATCGAAGAAGTCGAAGTCGCCGACGACGGCCGGGGACTGGCCGTGCTCCAGGCATTCGCGAACGAACTCGGTCTGGCCGAACCGCTGTTGCCGTGGCTCAGTCTGCGTACACCGATCACCGATCTGGCGGGTGCGCTCGCCTTCACGGCAGGTGCGCTCGGCAAGTTGGCGGCCGATGTACTCACCCTGTCCCGTACCGAGATCGGCGAGGTCACCGAGGGGAGGGGCGGTGGTTCGTCCACCATGCCGCACAAGTCCAACCCGGTGCGCGCCACGCTGATCGCCGCGGCCGCACGTCGCGCCCCCGGCCTGGCGGCGACGCTGTACGGCTCGCTCGCCGCCAACGACGAGCGGCCCGCCGGGTCCTGGCACGCCGAGTGGGAGCCGCTGCGCGAACTGCTGCGTCTCGTCGGCGGGGCCGCGTACGACGCCGCCGAACTCACCGACGGACTGCGCGTCGTCCCGTACGCCATGCGGGAGAACCTCCAGCTCACCGACGGACTGATCGTCTCGGAGCGGCTGGCCGCCGTGTTCGCCGCACGGATCGGCCGCAAGCGGGCCAAAGAGGTCCTGGTGAGCGCCGCCGCCCGGGCCCGTGCGGAGGCCGCGGATCTGGCCGACGTACTCGCCGACGTACTGGACGAGGAGCCAGAACTCGCCGGTCTCGATCTTTCGGACCTGACCGAACCCGCCCGGTACACCGGCTGCGCGGGCTTGCTCACCGACCGTGCACTGGGCCGCGGATGACCGCGCTCACCGTCCTCGGCAACGCGATCACGCAGGTGGTGGCGGACACCGCCGCCGGCGTCGGGGGCGGTCTGGGACGTTGTCCCCGCGGATCCGGGCATGGGCGTGCATGCCGTGCCACCGTCGGGCTCCCGCGTACCCGCGTCAGCTGAAGCCGCGGGAGTCCTGCTTGAGGGCGGTGTCCACGGTCAGCGCCGTTGCGACCACAAGGCTCAGCAGCGGCTCGGGCAGCTGGTAGTGGAGCTGCAGCACATAGTTGTCCGCCGTGGTGAACAGCGTCTTCGCGAGACCTTCCCAGGTCTTGGTGATCCGCGCTATCTCGGCGTCGTTGTGGTCGACGATCGCGAAGTTCCAGGCACGCCAGTTCTCCGCCTTGATCGCGCCGATCTGCCGACCATCCACCATGATCGCGAAGTTGATCTTGCCGATGGCGTTCTGCTGGACGATCTCACCGACCGGCTGCCCGTCGGGGCGCTGCACGATGACTTTGGACTTGATGAACTTCGCCGGGCGGGTCAGCAGGAGCTGCGGCTGACCGTACGCGTCACGGATCTCGAGGCGGTGGGTCAGGTACTGGTCGATGCTGGTCAGGAAGCGCAGCACCTTGCGCAGGGTGCTCTGGCCGACCTGGACGACCGAGCCGACGGTGTTGCCGTGCTGGTCGAAGACGCTGTACTCGTTCGTCACCTCGATCAGCTTGGCCTTCTGGTTCACGACAAGGACCTGCTGGTTGAAGAGCGAGCCCGCTCCGGGAGCGCCGCCCTGCTGCGGCTGGACCGCTTGCTGCGGCGGGATCCCGGGCTGCTGGTGGGCGACCTGCTGGGACGGTGCCCCCGCCTGCTGGTAGGCCGCCTGCTGCGCAGGAGCGACCTGCTGATGCTGCGGGACGGCCTGCTGCGGCGGCACCTGAGCCTGTGGCTGAGCGGGCACCTGCGCCTGGGCCGCGGCCTGGGACTGCTGCCCAGCGGCCGGGTTGGTGTGCTCGGTCCACTGGGAACCGTCCCAGTAACGCAGCAGCTGGGGCGCGCCGTACGGATCCGGATACCAGCCCGCAGATATGTTCGAGTGCGTTGTCACCGGGGTACACTATCCCGCCCCTCCGACAACGGAGGCCGCACCTGCATATCCACGACGTCCGGCCCTCGTTGAAACTCAGATCCAACATGAAGAGCAAGCTCACACCGCTGGGGCCCAAGGCCGACAAGGACACCGTGCGCCGGAGCAACCTCAGTCTGGTGCTGCGGGCCGTCCGTGACGAGGGCGAGGCGACCAGGGCCGGGGTCGCCGCGCGAGTGGGGCTGACCCGGGCCGCGGTGTCCTCTCTCGTCGAGCAACTCATCGACATCGGGTTCCTCACCGAGTCCGGCAAGACCTTCAGCGGGCAGGCGGGGCGCCCCGGGACCGCGCTCAAAGTGGCGCGCACGGGGCCTTCCGGGCTCGGTGTGGAGGTCAACATCGACTACGTGTCGGTATGTGTCGTCGATCTGGCGGGCACCGGCCGGGTACGGCTCACCGAGCGCCTCGACAACCGCGGCGCACCGCCCGCGGAGGTGCTGGCGCGGGCGGCCCGGATCGCGGCGCGCACCCTGGAATCGGCGTGCGAGCAGGAGCTGTTCCCGATCGGGGTGACACTCGCCCTGCCCGGTCTGGTCTCCGGCGGTGCGGTGCGCCAGGCGCCCAACCTGGGCTGGAATCAGGTTCCGGCCGACGAACTCTTCGCCGCTGCGCTCGCTGCCGAACGGCCCGGTCGCGAGGCGCTGCCGGTGAGTTCGGAGAACGAGGCCAATCTGGCGGCGCTGGCCGAGCTCTGGTTCGGCGGACTCGACACGGTCCGCAGTTTCCTTTATCTGACGGGCGAGATCGGCGTAGGTGGCGCCCTGGTCATCAACGGTGAACTCCTGCGCGGGGCGCACGGGTTCGCCGGGGAGATCGGGCATGTGGTGGTGGACGCGGAGGGACCGCAGTGCCGGTGCGGCTCGCGCGGCTGCCTGGAACAGTACGCGGGACAGGCGGCGCTCCTGCGGGCTGCCGGGATCGAGGAGTCCGGCAGCGGCTCCGGGGTGGCAGAGCTGGAACGGCGCGCCCTGGCGGGGGACGAGCGGGCGGTGGCCGCGGTCGCGGAGGCCGGCCGGATGCTGGGGCGGGTGCTGTCCGGAGCGGTGAATCTGCTCGACCCGGACGCTGTGGTGCTCGGCGGGATATACCGGAACCTGATGCCGTGGCTGTCACCGCCCGCCGACGAGGAGCTGACCGGCCGGGTGGTGTCCGGGCTCTGGTCCCCCGGGAGCGGCCGTCTGCGCGCCTCGTCCGTCGCGGGTGACGCGGCGCGGGGCGCTGCGGCGCTGGTGATGACGGGGGTACTGGCCGACCCGGTGGCGTACGCGGACGGCCCGAAAACCGGCTGATCCACCCGCACGGACACCAGCCGGTCCGCCCGCACCGGGTAGGAGCCGGGCAGTCGGCCGTTCCATGCGAACGCGAAGGGTTGGGGGCCGGGCACCTGGTGTCCGGCCCCCACCCGTGGCCCCGCGTCACCACGGGCCGAGATCAGCGGACGCCGAGCAGGTGGTCCATCGCCAGCTGGTCCAGGGCCTCGAACGCCATGCCTCGTTCCGCCGCCGCGTTCACATCGAACTCCTCGAACGCCGACCGGTCGGCCAGCAGCCCGGCCACGCCGTCCTCGGCGGTGGGGCGGGCCAGTTCGTCGAGCCGGGACGCGCGCAGCGCCTCCTGCACGGCTGGGTCGGCGCGGAAGGCGGCGGCGCGCTCCTTGAGGATCAGGTAGTTGCGCATGCAGCCCGCGGCCGAGGCCCAGACACCGTCGTAGTCCTCTGTTCGCGGCGGCTTGAAGTCGAAGTGCCGCGGCCCCGCATATCCGGCCGTCTCCAACAGGTCGACGAGCCAGAACGCCTGACGCAGGTCACCGGCGCCGAAGCGGAGGTCCTGGTCGTACTTGATGCCGGACTGACCGTTCAGATCGATGTGGAAGAGCTTGCCCGCCCACAGCGCCTGCGCGATGCCGTGCGGGAAGTTCAGCCCGGCCATCTGCTCGTGCCCGGTCTCCGGGTTGACGCCGACCAGCTCCGGGCGCTCCAGACGCTCGATGAAGGCGAGGGCGTGACCGATGGTCGGGAGCAGGATGTCGCCGCGCGGCTCGTTCGGCTTGGGCTCGATGGCGAACTTCAGGTCGTACCCCTGCTCGGTGACGTAGCCGCCGAGCAGGTCGAAGGCTTCCTTCATACGGTCGAGGGCGACCTGGATGTCCTTGGCGGCTCCGGACTCGGAGCCCTCGCGGCCGCCCCAGGCCACATAGGTGGTGGCGCCGAGCTCGACGGCGAGGTCGATATTGCGCAGGGTCTTGCGCAGGGCGTAGCGGCGTACGTCCCGGTCGTTGGCGGTGAACGCACCGTCCTTGAACACCGGGTGGGTGAAAAGGTTCGTCGTCGCCATGGGGACGACGAGTCCGGCCGCGTCCAACGCCTGCCGGAACCGCTTCACGATCCCTTCGCGCTCGGTGTCCGTCGAGCCGGACGGGATCAGGTCGTCGTCGTGGAATGTCACACCGTACGCGCCGAGCTCCGCGAGCCGCTGCACGGAGTCGACCGGGTCGATCGCCGTGCGGGTCGCATCGCCAAAGGGGTCGCGCCCCTGCCAGCCCACCGTCCACAGTCCGAAGGTGAACTTGTCGTCGGGGGTGGGTGCGAAGCGTTCCGTCATCGTCTGGCCGCCTTCAGTGCTGTCGGGTTCCATGACCGGCCGAGGTGGGGCCGAACCCACATTTGTTTACCGGCATGACTAATCATGCACGGAGCACACCCGGCTCATAACCCGTCGTGGCAAGAAATCCAGAGAGATCACTGTCCCCGGCGGACTCGATCACGTAATTTGTTTTTCGCACGATCAAATCTCCGTGGCGGCACACCAGCAGCCACACCCTGAAGCGATGCACACCCGGCAGCCATCTCCCTGCATCCGCCTCCCCGCACCAGGAATGAGGTCACCCATGCCGCCGCGTACTGTCGTCATCGGTGTGGACAGCTCCACCCAGTCCACCAAAGCCGCCTTCGTCGACGCCGGGACCGGCCGGCTGCTCGCCGTCGGCCGGGCACCGCATGTCGTCACCGGCGAAGCGGGGGCCCGCGAGAGCGATCCGGAGGCGTGGTGGCAGGCGCTGTGCGACGCCGTCGCCGCCGGACTGAAGGAGTCCGGCGTCGCTGCCTCCGCCGTGACCGGTATCGCGGTCGCCGGGCAGCAGCACGGGCTGGTCGTCCTCGACCGGGCGGGGCGCCCACTGCGTCCCGCGCTGCTGTGGAACGACACCCGCTCCGCCCCGCAGGCCGCCGCCCTCACCGCGGCGCTGGGCGGGGCAGAGGCCTGGACCGCGCGGACCGGATCCGTGCCGGTGGCCTCCATCACCGCGTCGAAGTGGCAATGGCTGCGGGAGAAGGAACCGGAGAACGCAGCCGCGGCCGGAGCCGTCCGGCTCCCCCACGACTTCCTGACCGAACGCCTCGCGGGCACCGCCGTCACCGACCCCGGTGACGCCTCGGGCACCGGCTGGTACTCCACCGCGACCGGCGCGTACGACCCCGGGCTGCTCGAACTCCTCGGCCTGGACGCCGCGTTGCTGCCCGAGGTGGCCGAGACCGGCGCTACCCGCATCGGCTCGCTGACCGCCGAAGCGGCCGACGCGCTCGGCCTGCCCGCCAAAGTCGCCGTGGCCGCCGGCACGGGGGACAACATGAGCGCCGCCGTCGGCCTCGGACTGGGCGGCGCCGGACTGCTGGACCACCCCGTCCTCAGCCTCGGCACCTCGGGAACGGTCTTCGCCGCCTCCCGGACACGGCCCGCGTCGACGGCGCTCGCCGGTTTCGCCGCCGCGGACGGTACGTACCTCCCGCTGGCCTGCACCCTCAACTGCACGCTCGCCGTGGACAAGGTCGCCGAACTGCTCGGTCTGGAGCGCGACGACGCAGCCTCCGGCGGCGAGGTGGTGCTCCTCCCCTACCTCGACGGCGAACGCACCCCCGATCTACCCAACGCCTCCGGCCTGCTCACCGGGCTGCGGCACGACACCACACCGCAGCAACTCCTGGGCGCCGCCTACGAGGGCGCGGTCTTCACCGTGCTGCGTGCCCTCGACGAACTCCTGCGGGCCTGCGGCCTCGACCCGGCCGACCCGGAGGTGGCCGCCCGGCCGCTGCGACTGATCGGCGGCGGCGCCCAGGGGCACACCTGGGTGGAGACGGTACGGCGGCTCTCCGGCCGGCCGGTGATCGTGGCCGGGAGCGGCGAACTGGTGGCCCTGGGCGCGGCCGCGCTGGCCGCCGCCGCAGCAACCGGTGAGGACCCGGTCGCGATCGCCACCGGCTGGAACAGCGGCGAGGACACTCGACTTCCCGCTGTCCGGCGGGACTCGGCAACCTGGGAGCGGGTGGGCTCCACGCTGGAGCGGGCCACCGGCCCGATGCTGGGCGGCGCCTGACACCCGTACACCTCACATGCTCGGAATCCCTGCGCAGCAACTGCACGCCACGAGCCGGGACCACACCGCCGTACAGGGTGAACTGACTGGCTGTCATTCCCTTTCGACCGACGTGGCCGACGAACTCCCGGCAGTCTCCTGACCGGTTTGGGGAAGCGAAGCGATCTTCACTAGTATCCGGCGATGATCATAAGAAGAAGGCTGACGGTCGGGGTGGGTATCCTGCTCGCCACCCTGACCGCCGGGCTCGGTTCGGCGCTCCCCGCCTCGGCCGATGAAACCCCCACCAAAGACTCCCCCAAGGTCGAGCTGGTACTCGACGTCAGTGGCTCCATGCGGACGCGTGACATCGATGGCCAGTCCCGGATGGCCGCGGCGAAGCAGGCGTTCAACGAGGTCCTGGACGCGGTGCCCGAGCAGGTGGAACTCGGCATCCGGACGCTCGGCGCCGACTACCCGGGCGATGACCGGAAGGTCGGCTGCAAGGACACCAAGCAGCTCTACCCGGTCGGCCCACTGGACCGCACGGAGGCGAAGACCGCCGTCGCCACCCTGGCCCCCACCGGGTGGACCCCGATCGGCCCGGCCCTGCTGGGCGCCGCCGACGACCTCGAAGGCGGCGACTCCACCCGCCGGATCGTGCTGATCAGCGACGGCGAGGACACCTGTGGCCCGCTCGACCCGTGCGAGGTGGCACGTGACATTGCGGCCCGCGGCATCCACCTCGTCATCGACACGCTGGGCCTGGTGCCGAATGCGAAGATCCGCGAGCAGCTGACCTGTATCGCCGAGGCCACCGGCGGCACCTACACCGCCGTCCAGCACACCGATGAACTCTCCGGCCGCGTCAAGCAGTTGGTCGACCGGGCTGCCGAGCCCGTCGTCACACCGGTGGCGACCGAGGGAGCGGACCGCTGCTCCACGGCTCCACAGCTCAAGGCGGGCCTGTACACCGACCGGGAGAAGTTCGGCGAGCACCGCTGGTACCGGGTGGATGTGCCGCCCGGTCAGGAGCTGCGCGCCTCGGTGAGCGTCTTCGCGGACCGTGCCGTGAACAATGACTACGGCGTGCTGCTGCGGGCGGTGACCGTACACGGCCGGGAAATCGTCCGGGGGTCGGAGTCGGGCACCGGTCGCACCGATGCCATCTCCTCCGGCCTGCGCTACCCGAAGCCCGAGCAGGACGACACGGCCAGCGGCGACGAGCCTGCCGCCGAGACCGTGTGTCTCCAGGTCAGCAACTCCTTCTCGGCCCCCGCCTCGGTGCAGACCGCGCCGGGCATGCCCCTCGAACTGACCGTGGACCTGGTCGACGCCCCGGACGACGCGGCCGATGCCGCCGCGTTCGGTCTCGGCCGCGGCTGGTGGCTGCTGGGCGTACTGGTTCTCACCGGACTGGTCGCGGGTCTGGTGACCGGCTGGATCTCGCGCTGGCGCATCACCGTCTGGAGGACCAACTGATGCGTAAGACACGTGTACTCGCGGGTGCGCTGCTGTCCGGCCTCGCCCTGCTGACCTCGGCGGGCGCCGCAGCGGCCGACGACCCGTCGGCGAGCCCGAGCCCGAGCGCCTCGGACGAAGGCTCCGGCCCCACCGAGGCCGGCACCACTTTCCGTACGGCCACTGCGATCCAGCAGAACCAGCGCGCCACCGCCGGGGCGTCCACGGGTGACTACCTGTACTGGGTCTTCCCCGCCGACGCCGGCCAGCGGGCCACCGTCAAGGCGAAGATCACCCTGCCGGAGAGCGCGACCCGGCACGGCACGTCGACCTGGCAGGTCGACGTGTACGACGGGCTGCGGCGCC
This sequence comes from Streptomyces sp. NPDC001832, assembly GCF_040297265.1. NCBI lineage: Bacteria > Bacillati > Actinomycetota > Actinomycetes > Kitasatosporales > Streptomycetaceae > Streptomyces > Streptomyces sp. NPDC001832. Next base: position 42,110 of record NZ_JBEOYU010000035.1, on the reverse strand, counting down.
GCCAGGCCTGCATGTACGGCCGCCAGACCGGGAAGGCTGCGGCCGACGCCTCGGCGGTCGAGCTGACCTGTGTGCTGCGGACCGTTCGCGCCTGGTCCGAGCCGTGGGCCAACGACCCGCTGCCGGGCAGCTACTTCGTACGCCTCACCGTCGTCGACCTGCCCTCGGCGGACCTTGGTCTACCGGTGCAGACCGAGGTCGAGGTCACGGCCACCGATCAGGGCGGTGCCGGGGATGTGGACGGCACTCTCGCCGAGCCTCTGGTCCCCGGTGTCTCCTCCGTCGAGCAGGCCTCGGACACGAGTGGCGATGACGCGCCGGCCAAGGTCGCGCTCGGCAGCGAGCCGGAGGACGGCTGGGCCTCAGGCTGGTGGACCGATCGCTGGCTGTGGACGGTCGGCGGCGGAGTACTGGCGGCGCTCGCGGCCGTCTTCGGCTACTCCCTCACGCGCGGCAACGGCCGCCCGTCCCGGTTCCCGCCGGGCGTGTGACCCGCACCTCGCGGGACGGGCTCCGGATCGGAAGCCCACCGAACCGCACCGCCGGACGGGCTCAGGACCCGGGCCCGTCCGGCGCCGGCGGACGTAACGGCCTCACACGCGCGGCGCGGCGAGCCGCTACCCTCGACAACTCACTTACTGCACAAGGACAATGACGCATTCCACGCCGTGCGGTAATGCTGAAGTCATGTCGCTGCGCGCCAAGTCGGTTGCGCCACAAGGGAGCGGAGACTTTCATGTCCACGGACACCGGCCCGGCCACTGACGCCGAACCGCGGGGCCACACCATCGTGCCGGGCCCGAAAGGGCTGCCGTTTCTCGGGAACTTGCCACAGTTCGGAAAGAATCCCCTCGCCTTCTTCGAGCGACTGCGCGGTCACGGCGACATGGTCGGCTGGCGATTCGGCCCCAACTCGTGTGTGTACATAGCCGATCCGGAGTGCATAGGCGAGCTGCTCACCGAGACGGAACGCACCTTCGACCAGCCGGCACTCGGTATCGCGTTCCGGACCGTCATGGGTAACGGCATTGTGGTCGCCCGCGGTACGGACTGGCGGCGGAAGCGGTCGCTGGTGCAGCCTTCCGTACGACCCAAGCAGGTACGGTCGTACGCGTCGACGATGGCGAGCAGCACGGTGGAGCTGGCGGACACCTGGTCCGACGGTGAACGCATCGACATCAAGCGGGAGATGGCTGCGCTGACGCAGAGGATCGCGGTCCGTACGATCTTCGGCGTCGACACCCCAGCCGACGCCGATGCGATGGGCCGGGCGATGGATGTGGCGCAGCAGGAGATCGGCAAGGAGTTCGCCGGTGTCGGCGCGCTGTTGCCGGACTGGGTGCCGACACCGGGCCGGGCCAGGATCAGGAAGGCCGCCGCGGTCATCGACGCCGAGGTGGGTCGGGTCGTCGCCCGTCACCGCGATGGCGAAGATGATCGCCCCGATCTGCTGAGCCGGCTGCTGACTGCGGTCGACGAGACGGGTGCGCACCTCACGGACCGGGAGATACGCGACGAGACGGTCACCCTGTACATCGGTGGTCACGAAACGACCAGCTCCACTCTGGTGTGGGCCTGGTATCTGCTGTCCCGCAACCCGCGAACGCGCGCCGCGCTCGCTGAGGAGCTGGACCGGGTACTCGGTGACCGGGAGCCGGAGTTCGACGACTACAAGCGGCTGACGTACACCCAGTCGGTAGTCAAGGAGACGCTGCGCCTCTACCCGACGATCTGGCTGGTCACCGGCGTCGCCAAGAAAGGTGCGCGGATCGGCGGTGTGCTGATGCCGGAGGGCACCAGGGTATGGACCAGTCAGTGGGCGACGCACCGCGACGAGCGGTGGTTTCCCGAGCCCGAGGAGTTCCGCCCCGAGCGCTGGGATCCGGACAAGGGCGACGACATCGCGGAGTACGCCTGGTTCCCGTTCGGCGGTGGCCCCCGTGTCTGTCTGGGCACACGGTTCGCGATGGTCGAGGCGGTGCTGATCCTTGCCGTGCTGGCACGCCGTTTCGAACTGGAGGTGGACCCGGGCACCATCAACCCCGTACCGACGCTGACGCTGCAGCCGGACCGCGAAGTGATAGCGACGGTCCGGGCGCGGTAGCGGTGTACGGAGTGGGGTGGCAGCGGCGGGCCACCGCCCGGCCCGAAGCGGTCCGCGGAGAGCCCGCCGCCCTCTCACCCCACCCGCACCATCCCCACCCGGTTCAGCCTGCGATCAGGGCCGGATCGCTCGTACCCGCCTCTCCCGTCTCGACGTGTCCGGCGAAGCGGCGCAGGAACGTTGTGTCCGTGTCGGAGACCACCGAGATGTCGTACCAACGGCTGCTCCCCCGCAGGTCCACCGAGTGGTTCACGGTCGCGCCCGCGCGCACCGTGAACGTCTGGGCGAGGCCGCCATAGGCATCGCTCAGCGTCAAATGAGCGTCGCCAGACCCCGTATGAGTCATCGTCAGGTCAAGATTCCCATTGGTGGCGTTGTGGCGAGCGGTCACCTCGGGCCCTGCCGCCTTGCCAGGCCCCTTGAAGGTACGGAGGAAGCCGTTCGGACCGTACACGCTGAGGTTGGTCACCCCGTTCGAGTAGGCCGTGTTCCAGGCGTCGAAGAGCGATTTGCCGGCCTCGGTGGTGTACGTCCACGGTCCGTCGGTACGGTTCGCGGACGTCACCAGGAACTGCGCCCCGGCTGCGGCGCCGCCGCTGAAGGTGAGGCCGTACTTTCCGTTTTCCGGATTCGCCGAGCCGTCCACGAACGGCTCGTACGGCAGCGGCCGGGTGGGCCGGGAACCCGGTTCCTGCTTGGGAACACTGCCGACAGCGGGCGGCACGGGCACATAGTCGGGATGCCGGTTGCGGTCCGGCGGCAGGTACCCGGCGGTGGAGGGCAGGGTGACGGGGGCGGTATCCCTGCGGCGGAAGTCGAACGCGGAGGTGAGGTCACCGCAGATCGCGCGTCGCCAGGGCGAGATGTTCGGTTCCTTCACCCCGAAGCGACGCTCCATGAACCGGATGATCGAGGTGTGGTCGAAGACCTCGGAGCACGAGAACCCTCCGGTGCTCCACGGCGAGACGACCAGCATCGGAACGCGCTGCCCCAGACCGTACGGACCTGCGGCGTATCTGATGCTGCCGGCAAAATAGTCAGCGGAGGTCGCCACGGTGGACAACCCCTGCGCGGACCCGGACGGCGGGTACGGCGGCACGATGTGGTCGAAGAATCCATCGTTCTCGTCGTACGTGATGAACAGGGCGGTCCTGCCCCACACCTCCGGGTTGGACGTCAGCGCGTCCAGCACCTGCGCGATGTACCAGGCACCGTAATTCGCGGGCCAGTTGGGGTGCTCGGTGAAGGCTTCCGGGGCGGCGATCCAGGAGATCTGCGGAAGGGTCCCGGCCTTCACATCGGCCCTGAGTTTGTCGAAGAGCCCGTCGCCGTTCTTGGCGTCAGTGCCGGTGCGCGCCTTGTCGTAGAGCGGATCGCCGGGCTTGGCCTTGCGGTAATTGTTGAAGTACAGCAGCGAGTTGTCGCCGTAGTTCCCTCGGTACGCGTCGTTGATCCATCCCCAGGACCCTGCGGCATCCAGCCCGTCGCCGATGTCCTGATATATCTTCCAGGACACTCCTGCCTTCTCCAGCCGTTCGGGATACGTCGTCCACCCGTACCCTGCCTCGTCGTTCCCGAGCACGGGACCGCCGCCGGTGCCGTCGTTGCCGGTGTATCCCGTCCACATGTAGTAGCGGTTCGGATCTGTCGAGCCGATGAAGGAGCAGTGGTATGCGTCGCAGACGGTGAACGCGTCGGCGAGGGCGTAGTGGAACGGTATGTCCTCGCGGGTGAGGTAGGCCATCGTCGTCGCCGACTTGGCGGGCACCCACTTGTCGTACGCGCCCTTGTTGAACGCCCAGTGGCCTCCCGCCCAGTCGTGGTTGAGGTCCTGGATGAACTGGAGTCCGAGGTTGTCGGCCGTTGGCCGGAACGGCAGCACTTCCTTGGTGCCGGACGACTGGTGCCACACCGGTTTGCCGCTGGGCAATGTCACCGGACGTGGGTCACCGAAGCCACGTACACCCTTGAGTGTGCCGAAGTAGTGGTCGAACGAGCGGTTCTCCTGCATCAGCACAACGATGTGCTCAACGTCCTCGAGGGTGCCGGTGGCGCCCTTCGCCGGGAGGGAGGCAGCGCGGGCGATGCTGCTCGACAGCATGGTGAAGGCGGCTGCGCCTCCGGCGAGTTGCATGAAGCGGCGTCGGTCGAATTCAGCCATGGGTGAGGACCTCTGTGGGGTGAGGAGGTGTCGGGGCGAATGCGACTGGAGTGTTCCAGAGTCCGCCTGGCTGCGAAAGACCGACGCCGTGTGGACACGGTGGCCATCCGCCGAACAGCAGTCGGCGGGCTGGTGCGCGACCGGCGCGGCGGGCGTGGCCGCGGTGGCCTGTCCGACCCTGCTCCTGCGGACAGGCCGGAGGGCCGCCCGAACAGTTCGGGCGGCCCTCGGCGTCACTTCGATATGCGTGAGCCGTGCAGCAGGACCGGGAACGCTTCCATGTCGTGCTGCGTCATCACCGGCAGCTTGCGGATCTCCTCGTCCGCAATGGCCGACCGCAGTCCGGGGAAGCGCCGGAACAGTGCGGGCAGGGCAATGCCGGCCTCCACACGGGAGAGCGCCGCTCCGGGGCAGATGTGGGTGCCCCTCCTGTTCTGCCCCGTGGTCGCGCTGGTTGACTATCGTGGCTGAGCTGGACTGGATGAAGGGGCGTGCGGACGGATGGCGTACGGGCGGGCCGGATGGGTGCGGGTGCCGGTGGGGGACGATGCGGCACGGTGGACGACCCGGGGCAAGTGCCTGCGCGTGCTCGTCGTCGTACACAACGTGACCGCCGCGACCCGGCTGCTCGATGTACTGCCCCTGTTCGACGACGACTGGCGCGTCCAGCTGCTGGTGACCTGTACGGGCTCGTCGGCGTTCGCGGCCGGCACGGCCGAGTTGCTGGCCGACACCGAGGTGCCGGTCCTGCCGTGGGAGCAGGCGGCTGAGACAGAGGCGGACCTGGTCGTCTCCGCCAGTTTTGGCGGCCAACTAGAGGTTTTTTCAGGCAAGTTGGCTATCCTGTCGCACGGTGTTGGATACACTAAGAGGCTGGCAACACCGGACACCGGACACCGGGTCGGGGGCGGGGGCGGCGGCGCCTGCGCCCGTTTTCGGGCTTGCCCCGGAGTGGCTTCTGTCGCGGGGGGCTCCTGTCGCGGACGCGCTCGTCCTCTCCCATCCCGAGCAGTACGAACGGTTGCGTATCGCCTGTCCCGAGGCGGCGCCGACAGCCGTACTCGCCGGGGACCCCTGCTTCGACCGGATACTCGCCGCCCGCCCCTATCGCGAGCGCTTCCGCCGTGCGTTGGGTGTGCGACCTGGGCAGCAGCTGATCCTGCTGAATTCGACCTGGAACTCCGAGTCCCTCTTCGGTGATGGCGGGGGCGGCGGTGACGTCGTGGCTGCGCTATTGGACCGGGTCTCCGCCGAGTTCCCCGTGGACGAGTACCGGTTCGCCGCCGTACTGCACCCGAACATCTGGCACGGCCACGGACCCGGTCAGATCCGCGCCTGGCTCGATCGTGCGCGGCGCGGCGGGCTGGCGCTGATCGATCCGCTGAAGGGGTGGCGGCAGGCTCTGCTGGCCGCCGATGCCGTGATCGGGGACCACGGTTCCGTCACCTACTACGCTGCCGCCCTCGGCACTCCTGTGCTCCTGGGTGCCGCGCCGCTCGACGCCCTCGATCCCGATGCGCCGATCTCCGCGTTCATGCGGGAGGCACCGCGGCTCGACCCAGGCGTATCACTGTCGACGCAGATCGAGAGACTCATCGGGCGTCACCGGCCGTTGTCGGGGCCTGCCGGGTTCACCACCTCCGTGCCAGGTGAATCAGCGGTCCGGTTGCGTCGGCTCTTCTACTCGATGATGGGTGCGCCGGAGCCCGGTTGGCCGGCTTCGCTGAAGCCTCTCCCGCTGCCCGATTACGAGGCCACAACGGCCACCGTCCCCTTTCACGTACTGTCGCAGGTCCTCGGGCCGGGAGAGGTTGCGGTCAGTCGCCGGGCGGGCCCGCGGCCGATGGTGGGTCCGGATCACGACGGGGAACTGCATGTCGCCGTACACGAGGACACCCGTGACGTGGACCAGTTGCATCTGGCCGATGTCATCTTCCGGGACGGGGCACCCGACGACCCGCGCTTCGGCTCTCCGTCGGTCTGGACCGCAGAGGTGCTCCGGCGCCATCAGGGATGCTCCCTTGCGGCCTACGTGACCGGGCCGTCCGCGTGTGTGGTCCGGGTGCGTGGCGAGGAGCCGCTCCGGGTGGTGGCGGCGCCCGGTGCCGATGCGGGAGGCATGTCCGGTCCGGACCCCGCCGCGTACGCCTCTGCCCTGTACGCCTGGCTGGCGACCGGCAGCCCCGGCGCAGCCGCGTCCACCAAACGCCTCACACAAGCGATGGCCGACGGGCTCTCCGTGCGGACAGGTACTCGGCTGCAACGCGTGCGGGTTGTGCCTCTGACACCCCCGGAATGACGGGGTGCCAGAGGCGGAAAGAGGACTTACGGGGTGACGCAGCGTTCTCTCATGCGTCGCAGATGCGACAGGTGGTATTCCGCACGCTGGCCATCGAGCGTGCGGATCGCTTCGTCGATCAGCGGCAGTGCCGCTTCGGTGTCCTCTTCGTCCAAGCAGGTCTCGGCCAGATCGGTGAGCGTCCGAGCGGTGTTATACGAATCGCCGCTCGCCCGGAAGTGGCGAAGTGCGGTCTCCAGCCTCTCGCTGGCCTCCCCGCCCTGTCCGAGCCCCCGCAGGGCTCGGCCGCGATGGCGTTGCAACAGGGCCTGGGCACGCGGCAGGTCAGCGATTCCCTCGTCGTGTGCGTCCATCGCGTTCAGGATGACGCCCGCTTCGTCGAAGCACTCGTGCGCCTCCTGGTAGCGCCACTGCCGCAGTCTGAGCAGTCCCAAAAACTCCACGGCCGAGGCGTGGCCTCGCTTGTGGGCGGCCGACTCCTCGGCCCGCGCAGCCGCCCGTGTCTCCGTCTCCGCTTCCTCCCAACGCCCCAATTCTGTCAGTGAGTGGGCCAGTTGGGCGTGAAGCGCTCCGACGTCGAAGCTTCCCGCGAGATGGGCGTCGGCGAGACGCGCTCCGATGCGCAGCGCCGGCAGCAGCATCTCGTGGTGGCCCGCCTTGAGCTGCAGCGGCCACAGGGAACGGCTCAGGCGTACGGCGGTGTCCGGGTCACCGGACTCCTCGGCACAGCGAACGGCCTCGACCAGGTTGCCCAGCTCCGCGAGCAGTACGTCGAGGGCGGCGCCCCGGTCCTCGTACCTCTGCCCGATCCGGTCCTCGGCGGGTGCCGGGACGCGCCAGCTCTCCGGGAGTGCCTGGTGAGCCGCCGATGTCGCCAGGTCCGCATAGGCGAGCAGCGTGCGGGTGAGAGCCGCGGAGCAGGCCGCGATTCCGTCCTCGCGGATCGCTGTCGCCTCGGCGTGTGCGCGGACCCGGGGGCGGTAGTGGTAGCGGCCGTTGTCGGTTCCGCTCCGACTGCGTTCCAGGAGCATCCTGTCGGCGAGATCCGCCAGGAGTTCCGCCGTGACCGCCGAGTCCTGGCCGGTGGCCCGTCCGGCCGTCGCGGCGTCGAAAGCGGGCCAGTCGCGCAGCGCCATCAGCCGGTACAACTTGGCGGATTCCGGCGTCAGGAGCTGGTAGTTGTCCTCCGCCGCCCCTTGTACCGGGTCGCTGTCCGGTGCGGCCTGACGCGGTGGAAGCATGGGGGCACAGAGCCGTTCCGCTGCGGCCCGCAGGGCGTACGGCGATCCGCCGCATCGGGCAAGCAGCGCGGGCAGCGTGGCGCGGGCTTCGGCGACGGTGGATTTGTCGGTGATATCGGTGAGCAGACGCACGGCGTCCTTGTCCGTGAGCGGACCGACGGGGACCCGTACGGCGTCGAGGCCGGGGAACGGAGCCCGGGCGACGACGATCGTGAACACCCCGGGCGCCGACGTGAGGAACGGTCTGACCTGCGCTGCGGAGTGCGCGTGATCGAGCACGACCAGGAGTTTGCGGTCCGCCACGCAATGGCGGAAGAACTCGCCGAGCCGGTCGGTGGCGGTCGGCATCTCCTCGTCCCGCACGCCCAGTTGGCGAAGCAGTGTGCGCAGTACGGTTCCGACGTCGCGCGCGCTCCCGGCGCCCCCGCCGCCGAGGTCGGCATAGATCTGGCCGTCCGGGAAGAGCCGGGTCGGCCGGGATCCGAAGTGTACGGCGAGCGTGCTGGAACCCATGCCGTCCGGACCGTGCACCAGGGCGAGCCGGGGCCTTCCGTCCGCGCGGCGGGATGCTTCTCGCTGGAGTTGCCTCATCGCTTCCTTGCGGTCCGTGAAGAACCTTATAGAGGCGGGGAGGTGTGACTGCACGGCTCGGACCGGATTCGGTCCGCCGCGCACTCTTGACGCGAACGCGCTCCAGGAGGCAGCGAGTTGCGGGTTCGTACGGATCTGCTCGTAGACCATGCGGGCCACGTCGTCCCGTTCCTCCGGGGCGACGGGCGCGGGGACCTCCCGGCCGACGATTCTCCGTACGACGCCGCCGGTCGACTCCCAGGCCCACTTGCCGGCCTCGTTGGCCATCCCCGAACCAACTGCGCCGAGTACCGCCGAAATGGCCGCCACCGAAGCGGGATCCAGCATGTCGCGCACTCCTCGTTCCCGGTGTTCCGCGCGATGCGCCCTCCCCGGCACCGCCGCTGCCACCGTCGGATCAACGTTAGCGTCAGACAGGGCGTTATCCCTTGGAGGTGGCCATGGTGATCGTCCTGGCTCGACGCGGGAAGTCGGCCCGCCCGACAGGCTCTCAGGGCGCCTTGAACAGCTTCGGGAAGCGGGGAGCGAGCCAGGGTTTGCGACCCCGGGCGAGGACACGGCCGCGGGCCATGGCTCCCCATGGGTTGCGCCGGCCGAGCGCCATCAGGAGGAAGGTGACCGGCTCGATGAGGATGGTGCAGTCCGGGCGGGTGGCCGGCTGCGGGGTGACGGATACGACGCCGTCGGTGAAGGTGACGCCGAAGCGGGCGCCTCCCCGCAGTCGGATCGTGTAGCGGGCGGTCAGCCGGGCGATCGCGGCGGCATCGGTCACCCGGGGCATCGCCGTCATGAGGAAGGGCAGCGACAGCTCGACGCGCCTGCGGTCGAGCATGTGCGGGCGGCCCAACGCACGGGCGAGGTCGTAACCATGGCCGAGCATGTGTGTCAGCAGGTACGAGCCCAGCACCACCCGGCTCATCGGGCCCAAGGGAGTGATCACGTTCTCATCCGTCGTACACCGGTCCATCGCCGTGACATACGCGTCCGCCTGCGTCACGATCAACTCGGCCAGCGGATCGGCGTCCCGCTCCCCGAAGCCGGCCAGCGCGCTCTCATTGGCTTCGGCGAGACTCTGCGGCGTTCCGTCGCCGTAGCTGCGTTCCTGTCCGGCCGCGATGCCGGCCATCAGCTCGTTGGCCTGCGCCAGATGTGCTGCCGCCTGCCCGAGGGTCCACTCCGAGCCGGGCACCGGGATGCCCGTGTCGGCAACCCCGCGCAGCACCGCGGCGATCTCCTCGGCGGTGGCGCGTATCGCCTCGCCGAGCCCTTCGGGCAGCGTGCCTCGTACCTCGTGTCCGGTCACTGATTCCACGTTTCTTCCCGCCTCGACCGCGGCTGTGCGCCGGATGTGCGCAGCCCGGCCGCGGACCTCGTCACGGATCACCACGGTGCCCGCGGTACACCAGACCAGGTGGCGGGGCCTGCGACAAGAGCCGGCACCAGAACGGCAGCGGTCATCTCCCACCGCGCACGGACCTCAGTGGACTTGCTCGGACACGCGTCGGCGGGGCAACTGCTATTGGGCGGTCAGCTTGCAGACGACCGGCGTGGCGCTGCCGTACAGGCAAGTGCCACCCGAGGTCATGCGGGTGCACCGCCGTACCCAGCTTTTTCGCGTAGGTGCCGATACATGCAATACCGGTCGGGGTCGTGTTGCCGGGCAGCACCGCGGGGTTCAGGCCGCCCTCGGCCGCGGACATGCCACCGCTGTTGTACGAGGAGGCGAACGCGAACACTTCTCTGAACTAAGAGATGCCGCGGGTAGGGGCGCCGTCGCGAGCGCCGTGATACCGCCGCCCGCCAGCGGAATCTCTTAGTGATCGAGCGATGATCGGTCGTGGCGACGGACCCGCGAGGGCGGTTTGCCGTCGGGGATCTGAGTAGTGCCCCACGCGCTCGGCTGAGAATTGACAGTTTGTTACTCGCTACCACTGGGTTCTCTGGCACGCCAGGCCGAAACGGTCGAAACCTGACAGGGCGCACATGCCACACGCCTCCGAATTCCGGACCGAGACGTATTTGCGTTAGAGCGCACTCCAACTCCTAGGTTCGGAAGCATGCGATACATCAAACTCGGAACCACCGGACTGGAAGTCTCCGCCATCACCCTCGGCTGCATGAGCTTCGGCGAGCCGGACCGGGGCGGCGAGCCCTGGTCGCTGGGCGCGGACGCCAGCCGGGACATCATCAAGCAGGCCCTTGAGAGCGGCGTCAACTTCCTCGACACGGCCAATGGGTACAGCGCCGGAAGCAGCGAGGAGATCGTCGGCCAGGCGGTCAAGGACTTCACCCGGCGCGAGGAGGTCGTTCTCTCCACCAAGGTCTGGATGCGGATGCGCCCCGGCCCGAACGGCGCCGGGCTGTCCCGCAAGGCGATCTTCGCCGAGCTCGACGCCTCCCTGAAGCGACTGGGGACCGACTACATCGACCTGTACCAGATCCACCGCTGGGACTACGACACCCCGATCGAGGAAACCCTTGAGGCGCTGCACGACGCGGTCAAGTCCGGGAAGGTCCGCTACATCGGAGCCTCTTCCATGTACGCCTGGCAGTTCGCCAAGGCCCTGTACCTGGCTGACCTGAACGGCTGGACCCGGTTCGTGTCGATGCAGGACCACTACAACCTCATCCACCGGGAGGCAGAGCGGGAGATGCTCCCGCTCTGCGCCGACCAAGGCATCGGCATGATCCCGTGGAGCCCTCTGGCGCGGGGCAGGCTGACGCGGGCCCGGGACACCGCCACGGCGCGTGCCCAGACCGACGAGGGCGGCGAGATCCTCTACCGCGACGGGGACCAGGCGGTGGCCGAGCGCGTCCACGAGATCGCGGGCAAGCGGGGTCTGTCCGCGGCCCAGGTCGCCCTGGCCTGGGTCATGCGCAACCCGGCGGTGACCTCGCCCATCGTCGGGGTCACCAAGCCGGCCCAGCTGGCCGACGCGGTCGCCGCGGTGGACGTCGAACTCGACGAAGACGAGGCCGCCTACTTGGAGGAGCCCTACCAGCCGCACGAGGCCGCCTACCTGGAGGAGTCCTTCTACAAGTCGCGGCCTGTGGCGGGCTCCCGGTAGTCCGGGCTACCGTCGGGCCTTCGACGAGTCCTTGGCCTCGGCCTTCACAGCCCTGTGGTCGGCCCGGCGGTGCTTGCGGGCGGTCGCGCGCGACTGCATGATCCGCGCGCTGCCCGCCAGCGCGGTGAGCAGGATGCCCACCACCGCGGCCAGCAGCAGGGCCACGCGCAGCGGAACGTGCCCGTGGGCATCGAAGTAGCTGACGTCCACCGACTGCTCCTGAGTTTGGTCAATTGGTTAACTTGATGGCCCTCCTGCCGTACTGATCCGTGTCGCGATCTGGCTGAAGCTGGGCATGCCGAGATCGATCACTTGGTGTTGACGGACCTGCTCTGCGTCAAGCTGGGTGATCTTCTCCTCTGCGCTGGCCAGGCTGACTTGCAGTCCCTCGATCTCACCGAGCCATCCCTCCTGTTCGGCTTCGGTGATTCGGGCAATCAGGTTGTCGCGAATCTCGACGAGGCGGTGTCGTCGCGAATCTCGACGAGGCGGTGTCTCTGAGCCGGATCCGGCCGGAGCATGGAGCATCGAATGCACGCGTGTTCGTGGATGCAGGGAGGCCCGAATGCGCGAGCGCAGATTCCGATCGAGAGTTTGCGTCGCTCGAAGTGCCCGAGGAAGGCGTCCCATTCCTCGTTGGTCGGGGTTCGGTACTCCTCGCTGGGACGTAGTGATCGGCGTCGTGCGATGAACGCTCGATGGGCCTCGATCGCCTCGCTGGGGTAGATGGCGTTGTATCCCATGGTCGTGTTGATGTTGGTGTGCCCCGCGATGACCTGCGCGATGTGCGGGGGAAGGCCGCTGCGGATGGCGTCGGTGATGAAAATCCGCCGGAAGTCATGGGGCGAGAAATCCAAGGGCTGTCCGGCCGAGTCGGTGAGATTCGTGTGCTCGGTGGCACGCCCGGCGCACTGGGCGACAGCGCGATCTGTCCCACTACCTGGCCATGGCCGACGGCCAGGCCGCCACCGCGTTACCCGAGAGGGTGTTGTGCGCGCCGCCCTCATCCTCCGCTCAGCAGCTGATCATCCGTACTCCTTGTCGCCGGCCCGGTATCCGCACCATCCAGACTCTGGGCCGGTGGATCCGATCCACGGTCGAACCCGGCGGTCAGGCGCGAGGAGGGGCCGTCGCGAGCTCATCTACGATCGTCCGCGTGTGCGCAAACGTCATAGTCGCCGAAGACGACGAGAAGCAGGCCGAACTCGTACGCCGCTACCTGGAACACGAGGGCCACGCGGTCACGGTCGTCGGGGACGGCCTGGCGGCCCTCGCCGAGGTCCGGCACCGGGAGCCCGATCTGCTGGTGCTCGATGTGATGATGCCGCGGGCCGACGGTCTGGACGTGGTACGTGTGCTGCGCGCCGAGCACCGGGAGTTGCCGGTGCTGATGCTGACGGCCCGCAGCACCGAGGACGATCTGCTGCTGGGTCTGGATCTCGGTGCGGACGACTACATGACGAAGCCATACAGCCCGCGTGAGTTGGTGGCGCGCGTACGGACGCTGCTTCGTCGCACCCGGCGGGTTGCGGCAGATACCGATCCGGCCGCGGATCAGATACTGACGGTGGGTGCGCTCGTGGTCGATCCGGTCCGGCACGAGGTGTCGGTCGAGGGCCGGTTCGTGGAGTGCACGCCCGGTGAGTTCCGGATTCTCGCCGCCATGGCGGCCGAGCCCGAGCGGGTCTTCACCCGGCAGCGGCTCCTGGAGGAACTGCACGGCTTCGACCGGTACATCAGCTTTCGCACCGTCGACGTGCACATCATGAACCTGCGCAAGAAGGTCGAGCCCGCACCGCGTCGGCCGGCCCGGCTGCTCACCGTCTTCGGTGTGGGCTACAAGCTGACGGACCCGGCGAGGAATGCTTCGCGTGCGTCGTCGTAGCCGGGTGCGTGGTGTGCCCCTTCGACCCGAGCAGCGGGCGCGGCTGCCGCTCCGCAAGAGTCTGTTCGGCCGTCTCCTGGCGGTATCGGCGCTGGTGGCGGCGTGTTCGGTGGCTGCCACGGCCTGGCTTGCCGTACAGACCACCTCCGGCGCCATCAAGCAGGAACAGGGCCAGAACCTCACCGCCGACGCCCGGATCTACGACACCCTGCTCGGATATGCGGCGGCTCACCCCACCTGGGACGGCGTCGACAGCACCGTGCACGACCTGGCGCGGCAGTCCGGTCGGCGCATCGCCCTCACCACCGAGCAGCGCCGACCACTCGCCGATTCCGCCACCCAGCAGTCCCCGCCCGCGCTGCCGCCCGAGGCGTCGGCGATCGTGGATCCGTTGTCCGTGGACACGGTGCTGTCCCAGACGGTGGGCCGGGCCGACGTCACGGCCGACCGTGTCGACCCGCGCGCAGTCGGTCCGTTCCGACTGCCCGCGGCCGAGCGTACGGCGTTGCAGCGTGCCGCCGACCGGAGCGTGGCGTGCCTGAATCGGTCCGGGGTTGCGGCGGATGTGGTCCGGGGCCCGAGTGGACGCCCGCGCATCGAGGTCGTGGGCAACGATCCCGACCGGGTGCAGGGCACCCGATGCGCATCCGACGACTTGGACGTACCGACAGCGACCGAGCGAAAGGCGCTGGGGGCGCTCAATCAGCTCGCCAATGCCTGTCTGAAACGTCAGGGCCGCACGGGCGTACAGCTCAATCTCGACCTGTCCTGGGACGACGGTTCCGAGCCGATGCCCGGTGCCGGCGTCGTTGCCCGGTCGCCCGCCCCCGCGCCGAGCGTCCGCACCGGCGATGACGACCGGGCCACCGCGTCCTGCGTGGGCACGGCCCGCCGTGAGCAGCTCAGTTCCTATGTCGCGTCGCCCGCGCTGCTGTTCATCGGCGACGAGGGCGGCACGACCGTGCCCGGCTTCGATCTCTCCCCGGCGAACACCGCGAAGATCGCGGGTGCCGCGGCGCTCGTCCTGGCGCTCACCGTCGGAGCCACCGTGCTGGCCGGGGCCCGGCTCGTACGGCCGCTGCACGCCCTCACCGGTGCGGCACAGCGGATGCGGGACGGGGAGGACTCCGCGCCGGTGCTGGTCACCGACGACAACGAGATCGGGCGGCTCGCCGCGGCCTTCAACGACATGTCGGCCCACCGCGCCCGCCTCGAAGGACAGCGCAAGGACATGGTCAGCGACGTCGCCCATGAACTGCGCACCCCGCTGAGCAACATCCGCGGCTGGCTGGAGGCAGCTCAGGACGGTCTGGCGGAGCCCGACCCGGCATTCATCTCCTCGCTCCACACGGAGGCCGTTCAGCTGCAGCACATCATCGACGATCTCCAGGATCTGGCCGCGGCCGACGCGGGTGCGCTGCGGTTGCACCCCGAGCCGGTACGCATCGAGGACGTTCTGGACCAGGTCGCCGCGGCCCACCACGGGCGGGCGGAGACGGTCGGAGTCACCTTGACCGTCCTCGCGGCGACGGCCAACACTCCCTGCCCTGAGCTGACGGCCGATCCGGTCCGGCTGCGTCAGGCCGTCGGCAACCTGGTCTCCAACGCGGTGCGTCATACCCCGGCGGCTGGAAAGGTCACCTTGCATGCGTACGGGTCACAGTGCGCAGACCAGGTCGTGGTGGACGTCACCGATACGGGCAGCGGCATCTCGACCGAGGATCTGCCGCATGTCTTCGACCGCTTCTGGCGCGCGGAGAAATCCCGCAGCCGCAGCACCGGCGGCAGCGGGTTGGGACTGGCGATCGTACGGAAACTCGTCGAGGCGCACGGCGGCTCGGTGAGTGCGGTGAGCGTCGAGGGGCAGGGTTCGGTGTTCACACTCCGGCTGCCGGCCGATCCTGCGCAGACGGAGTGGGGCGAGGCCGGTGGGCCGGGCGAGTCCGGAGAAGCCTCGACGGGCGTGTCGGGGAGCGCGGCAGGCGGCTGCGAGCGCGGGAGCGGCGCGAGCGTACCCGGGGGTGCCGTGAGCGGCCGTGGAAGCGTTACGGGCCAGGCCTGATGCGATGACCACAGCGATCTGACAACTTCTTCATGACTTCACGCCAACCTGTCGGCATGCCTTGCGCCCGGTGCGAACCGGCTTCCGGGCACTACCGAGGCCGACCAGGAATGGAGCCATGCCCATGCCCATGCCCCACCGTCTGTCCCTGCGTACCGCCGTCCTTGCCGCTGTCGCGGCCGGCGCGGTACTCGTCCCGTCCACCGCGGCCTTCGCCGACAGCACGCCCGCGCCTGCGAAGCCGTCCGCCGAGCGGTCCGCCGCAGTCGCCCCGTCCGGTGTCACCACCGTGCCCGCGCGGGGCTCGGAGCCGTCGGTCATGCCCCGTAGCGGTGTTGCCGCGGGCGACAGTCCCGCCCCGGCCGGGGTCGAGCGTTCGGCCGCGGACAAGCGTTCCGCGGCCGCCACTCCGCGTGGTGGCGTCGCCGCAGGCGAGCGACCGGCCGGGACCTCGAGCGACAGCACCACCGCCCTTGGCGGGGCGGCCGCGGCCGCCCTTCTGCTCGCGGGAGCGGGAACGGTCGTGCTGCGCCGCCGCTCCGCCGCACAGCAGGGCCGCTGAACCGCCGGCGCGTCAGTCCCTCCACGGCCACTGACATGCAAGGCAATTGACCGCGCTCGAAATCCGACCGCGCACAGCAGTTGACCTTCCCTTGTGGCGCCGCCCCGTCCCGGGCGGCGCCACTGCCCATCTCCGCCCCCTTCTGGAGCCCCCATGTCCCGTACGCCCATGTCGCTCTGGCATGTCACACTTCCGGTGCTCGCCTGTCTCGCCCTCACCGGCTGCTCCTCCGGCGCCGGGGATGCCTCGTCCGCCGCATCACACGTCGGCGGCAGTTCATCCAGCGCCTCGGGCTCTCTCAACTCTCCGAAGGACACGGGGCCCGAGGGGACGCAGAAGCCCGAGAAGTCCGGGAAACCGAAGTCCGCGGCAAGCCCCACCCATGTCAGCATCCCTTCGATCGGGGTGGACAGCTCGCTGATGCCGCTCGGTCTGAACGAGGACGGCACCGTCCAGGTCCCGCCCGCCGAGAAGGGCATGACGGTCGGCTGGTACACCGGTGGCGCCGTCCCGGGCGAGCGTGGCGCCGCAGTCCTCATCGGGCACAACGACACCCGCTTCGGGAAGGCCGTCTTCCACGATCTGAAGAAGATCGGCAAGGGTGCGGACATCGCGATCCGCAACGACCAAGGAGCGGAGCTCCACTTCAAGGTCACCGGCACGGAGACCGTCAGCAAGAAGGCCTTCCCGACCAAGCGGGTCTACGGCGCCACCGACCAGCGCGTCCTGCGTCTCATCACCTGCGACGGCACCTTCGACGCACAGGGTCACCCCGTGGACAACCTCATCGTGTACGCCGCCCGGAGCTGATGGCTGGTTTCGCCGACGTGTAGCGGGATATCCGGCGCTTGAGCGGCTACGTTCGGTACGCCCCAGGCCGAAATGGCACGGCGGCAGACCGAGGGTGCCGTGGCCGGGAGCCGCCTCCTCTGGGCGCAACCGTGTGGCGCGAGGCGCATGGAGGCCACTTTGCGCAGCTCAGCACCGGTGTGATCGGCAGTATCGTGTGCAACACCTGTGGCGCCAGTGCTGCATCAGGCAGGTCCTGGTTCGTGTCGCCGCGTGAACCGCGCACGAGCAGCCTCGTGAGCGCCGCGCAGTAGCTGCACAACCGTGTCCGTTGTCCTCTCACCGGGATTGACGACGGAGATCCAGCCGAGCGCGCCGTATACCGGATGCGGCATCACACTGTTGGCGGTTGCGTAGTCGCGAGGACGGCTGATGCTGCGTGGCTCCTCTCCAGTGAGCTCCTGAAACGTCGCACTGTCGACGTGGACGTTTACGCGCCAGCGGCCCGGAGGGTCGAGGTCGGAAGCGGCGTCGTCGGGGTAGTTCTTGGTGACGATCGTCCCGTAGGGCTGAACGTTCTTGGGCATCTGGCCGTCGGGGGCGTAGTAGAAGAACGCGTCCCCCCAGACGAGTTCGGGAAAGTCTCCTCCCGGTTCCGGGATAAGCACGAGCGCGCCGTCGAGGCCTCGCACGGTCGCGATGATCTGTTCCATACTCATGGTTCAAGCATTACCTTCAAGTGCTTATGTGGGGTTGGCTGGTGGACGAGACCACGAGCGGTTCGGGACGAGTGCCGCTGAGAACTGTCGATGTCGCTGGAGAGTCGGGATACTCGGTGCAACAGGTTCGCGACCTGGAGCGGCTGGAAGTCATTCCTCCAGCCGCTCGATCGAGCAACGGTTACCGCTCATACACATCAGCTCACGTGCATGCTCTTCGCGCCTATCGCGGACTCGCCGGTGCTGTTGGGCCCGTCGCGGCCCGGCAGATGCTCGCGGAGCTGCGGACGGAGACGATCGCGGCGGCAGCCTCGGCGATCAGCGCGGTGCACGTTCGGCTCGCGCGGGAACGGGACGAGGCTCTGCGTGCTCAACAAGCGTTGCGTGCGATCCAAGATGAAAAGAACACACCTGAGTTCGAGCTGGAGAGCGATGCGATGACGATCACGCAGCTGGCTGCAGCGCTCGGTGTGCGTCCCTCAACCCTGCGGTTCTGGGAGCAGGAAGGGCTCGTCATCCCCGAGCGAGTGACGTCACTGCGAGCGCGTCGATACGGACTTTCAGCGATCAGAGCGGCCCGAATCGTCGCGGCCCTCCGCGGCACCGGTTACGGCATTCCCGCAGTGCGCGACATCATTGGCTCCCTGTACCGGCTCGACGGCCTGGGAGAGACCCAACGCATCCTGCAACAACATCTTGACCAGATAGCCATGCGGACCGTGGCACTGCTTCGAGCGGGCTCAGACTTGGCAGTCGTTGTCACGTCCGCTCAGGAACCTTCGATCGCCCGATAGACCCGGACCGCCTCGCGTGCTGACAATCCGGGTCTGTGATTGGCTCAGTCCCGCAACACACACGGGAGGTTCCCGCCGTTGCGCCTGTGCGGCGCGCGGCAGGACCCTCTTGGCGTCGTGTGCCTCAGTCGGCGACGAGGCCGATGAATCCGACCCACGCGCCCGGTCCAACGGTCAGCATGGGGCCGCTGAGCTGCTTCGAGTCGCGGATGTGCACGTGCGTGGCTGCGGCGGCGAACTCCACGCATTCGCCTCCGTTGCCGGTGCTGTAGCTGCTCTTGCGCCAGGCGACCTCTACACACTGACCGCCTTCGGCCCCGCTGTAGCTGCTCTTGAACCAAGCCAGCTCCCGCATAGCAGGAGTGTTGGTGGTGTTCATAGCTCTCCCAGCAACTGCTCGACAAAT
The DNA here is from genome assembly GCF_040297265.1 of Streptomyces sp. NPDC001832. Taxonomy (NCBI): domain Bacteria; kingdom Bacillati; phylum Actinomycetota; class Actinomycetes; order Kitasatosporales; family Streptomycetaceae; genus Streptomyces; species Streptomyces sp. NPDC001832. The sequence continues at coordinate 23,429 of NZ_JBEOYU010000035.1, read as the reverse complement.
TCCAGGGTCTCTCGCGGAGTGAGAGCCTGACTCCGGATGATTCCATAGCGTGCTGCGGCCAAGCGGGTACAATTCTCCGGTGCGCTGGTGGCGGGCGGTGAGGTCCATCGCGGAGAACGCGCTGTCGTGGATTCGCAGGGCGACCTGGTCGCGGTGGAGGACGTCGAGCACGTCGAGGATGTGTTGGGTACCGCGCACGAGGCGGAACATCTCGGAGATGTGCACGGTGTCGCCCGGTCGCGCGCAGGTGAGCAACTCGCCGAACTTCGGGCGCTCCAGCGGGTAGAGGCGGCTGGAAGTGCCAGCGTCCTGCTCGAACGTCACAGGGTCCTCGATCCCGGCCTCGGAGAGGACGTGGTTCTGACGGTCGGTCGACTGCTGGTCGGTCGACACCCGCTTGTAGACCAGGTTGGCCATGCCGTTCCCCGTTCTGGTGGTCGCATTCGACATTAGCTGTCAGCAAACCCTGTCATCAGCCGCCATCGGATCTGATTGGATCCGAGCCGCCAACAGGTCCCGAAACAACCGGGTTCATTGGACGCCCTTCGTGCCTGTCGTCATTCCTTCGTTCGACGACAGGCACGTGGCAGCTTGCCGGTGGTCAAGCCCCGCATCTTCTCTCAGGCCTCGCTGGGTGTCCCTGTGATGATCGGGGTGCGGTCCTGCTTGACCACCAGGCTGCTGGGCCTTGACGGTACCGATCCGGGCGATGCGCGGCACGCGGATGACCTTGAGGACTCCATCCCGTGAGCACTACCAGAATCGACGTAGTAACGATAAAAATCCACACGGTGTAGACTTTTGCTGAACGGGGCGACCAGGCTCCTCGCGAGACCTCTCTGGAGGAACAATGGAGAAGCGGAACTGGCTCATCAGCGGCGTCAGCACGGGCTTGGGGCGCGCTTTCGCGCAAGCCGCCTTCGCCGCCGGGCACACCGTCGTCGGCACCGTCCGTTCTGAGAAGGACCTGCGGGCCTTCGAAGAGCTCAGGCCCGGGCATGCTCACGGCCGTATCCTGGACGTGACGGACGATGACGCCGTCTCCGGCACGGTCGCGGAGGTCGAGCGGAGCCTCGGCCCTCTGGACGTCGTTGTCGCCAACGCGGGCTACGGCCTGGAGGGGACCTTCGAGGAAACCCCGCTGGCCGAGGTGCGACGGCAGTTCGAGGTCAACGTGTTCGGGGCAGTGGCCACCCTGCAGGCGGCGCTGCCCCACATGCGCCGCCGCCGCCGCGGGCATCTGATGGCCGTTACCTCCATGGGCGGGCTCACGGCCGTGCCCGGCATGTCCGCCTACTGCGGCAGCAAGTTCGCCCTGGAGGGCATCCTGGAGGCGCTGGGCAAGGAAGTCGCGCAGTTCGGAATCCATGTGACGGCGATCGAGCCCGGATCCTTCCGCACCGACTGGGCCGGACGGTCCATGACACGCACCGCGCGGACCGTCGACGACTACGACGAGTTGTTCACCCCCATCCGCGAAGCGCGGCAGAAGGCCAGCGGGAACCAGCTGGGCAATCCGGCCAAGGCCGGGGAAGCGGTCGTACACATCACGTCGGTCGTGCAGCCGCCGGCCCACCTCGTCCTGGGCTCGGACGCGTTGCGGCTGGTCACCGCCGCGCGCACGGCCGTGGACGAGGACATCCGCGCGTGGGAGGCGCTCTCTCGTACGACCGACTTCGCCGAGGGCGCTCAGCTCTGATGCCCGGCCACCATTCCGCGCGCGGCCGTCGCACCACCGAGCGCAAGGGGGACGTCCGGGAGCGGGCCATCCTCGACACCTGCGAGGCCTTGCTGGCGCACAAGGGCTACGACGCCATGACCGTCGGCGACGTAGCCCAGGGTGCCGGTATCACACGTGGTGCCCTGTACTTCTACTTCGGCTCCAAGCAAGAAGTGGTCACGGCACTCGTGGCCCGGACCGTCGAGCACCTGTGGGAACGGTCCCGGGCCACCGCGCAGACCGATGAGCCACGCCAGGCCATCGCAGCAGCCATGCAGCGCACGGTCGAGTTGTGGAACGAGCACGGCCTGGTCATGCGCACGGCGATCGACCTGTCGTTGACCGTGCCGGAGATCGGCAAACTGTGGAAGCACACAGCTGACCTGTTCATCGCGGCCATCACCGCTGTCCTGGAGCGCGCCGGCATCCAGGCCGGCGCCGCACCGGACCAGGCCTCGGCAATGGCACGCGCCCTGTGTTGGATGATCGAGCGGACTTTCTACCACGCCTCGCAGGAATCCCGCGAGAAGCTCCAAGAGGCGTCGGCGACATGCGAACACATCTGGCTGACCAGCGCCGGCCTGATCACCTGAGGTATCTGCCATGGACGCGGGGAGGCGCGGAACCATGAAGTGCCGGTCGGGTCTTGCCCCGTGAAGTGGCACGAGTGTTGATCTTCAGCACGAGCTGAATGAACAGGTCCACCAGCGAGTCGATGATCTCCGTCTGCCGGACATGGCACAGCGTGGCCAACAGCGTCACCCGCCTCGGGGCCTTCATCCGCTCCAGGTTCGCCGGGTACTCCTTCAAGGCCCGCGCCCTCCAGGCGTCCACCAGCTTCTCCGACACGTCCGCGAACAGGTCTGCGGGCAGCTCCAGGCGCCGCACCCGCTCCAGCTTGTTCACCTCGGCCAACAGGCTTTCCAGGCCCGGGGCGCCCGGGTCGGTCTTCAACTCGGTGAAGTGCGACCGGCCGCCGCGCACGGCCCGCAGCCTGCCGATTCGCTTAGCTATGCCCTCCCGAGCCCCGCCTGTGGCTGGCCGCCGTCGACCGGGATGTGGGCGCCGTTCACGGCTGCTGAGGCCGGCGAGAGGAGGAAGGCGATGACCCGGGCAACTTCATCGGCGTTCAGCAGACGTCCGTTGGGGTTGCGTTCCGCGTAGGCCTTGTACGTCGCCGGGTCACGCTGACGCAGGCGGTCCCAGCTCTTGCCCGGAAGGAGGATCGAGCCGGGGCTGACGGTGTTGACCCGGACCTCGTAGGGGGCGAGTTCCTGGCACAGAGCGCCGGCCAGGTAGATCTCGGACGCCTTGGCCGCCCCGTACTGGGCGGGAAAGCGGGGCTTCCAGCCGGAGATGGAGGCGACAATCACCACCGAGCTCCCGGGACGCAGGCTGTCCAGCGCCGCTCGTACGGTACGCACGGCGTGACCGCCGTTCAGTTCCCAGGTCGCCTGCCAGTCCTCGCGGGTCGAGTCGAGGAGCCCGCCGCCACGCTTGCCGCCGATGTTGGCGACCAGGCCGTCGAGGCCGCCGAGTTCGCGTCCGGCCTGCCGCGTGAAGTCCTCCAGTTCGTCCAGGGCCAGGACATCCACGGCTTCCGTGACGACGTGGGCGTCGAAATCCCTCCGCAGTTCCGACGAGGCCTGGGCCAGGGTGTCGGCATCGCGGCCGCACATCGCGATGGATGCCCCCTCGGCTGCGAGGCGGCGGGTGACCGCGTATCCCAGTCCCCTGCTGCCGCCAGTCACCAGGAACGACTTGCCCCGCAGCCCGTACGTGACCGCCGGTGCCGCCGCCACCCGTTCTTCGGACTCTTCACGCTCTTCCATGGATGCCACTGTGCCAGCCTGTCGCCAACAGGCGCTCACCGCACCAACTTGCGGATCACGATGCCTACGATGAGTGTGGTGAACAGCATTCCCGCGGCCGTGAACGAAACCGCCAGTGCAGACCATTCGGCCGTCTTGAGCTCCGATGGCATGCCGGTACCGACATTCAGCCACAGCGCGAGGGCCAGGACGAAGGACTTTCCCGCAACGGTCACATCCAACAGCCCCCGGCTCGGTTCGCGCACCGCGCCCGCCAGATGGAGCACGACGCCCGTCAGGAAGACCCCCACCGCCAGTACACGCGCCGGGTTCCGCGCACGCACTCCCCAGCCGAGGACGCCGCCGAGGATGCCCCGCCCGATGGCGCGCCGTAGAGGCGGCAGGGCAATCGCCTCGCGCTGCCGCGCCAGGTAGTAGAGCTCGTCGACTTCCCTGTTCCGGTTCCTTCTGACCAGCGCGGACCGTACGGACTCCAGCGCCACGGCGGTCACTTCGGTGAAGGAACGCTCCAGAAATAAGGTGATCTGGCGACCGTTACGGAAGACCTGGCCGGCGAGCTCCATGTCACCGATGCTGGAGGATTCGTCGAGGCTGTACCGCGAGCTGCCGGACGGAAGACCGAGCGTTCCCGTCACCGAGGAGCTGTACAGGCCGATCACCGAAGAATCCTGAGACTCCGAACTCAGCGATGCCACATTGGTGTTGTGAAGGGTTAGCCGGGCGGTCGGGTCGTTCTGCTCGCTGCGCGCGCTCTCGGACAGACCGAGGTTGCGTACCTCTACGGGCCCTCGGACTGTGCTGTTGCTGATCGTGCTGTCCCCAGAGGGAATCACCAGTCCGTTCACTCGCACCGTCTCGCTGCACCGCAGCCCGTTCGCTCGCAACGGTTCATCCAGTCGCACGCGCTGCAGGGTGAGTTCGGGTGTCTCGACTTCGTCGAGATCGAGTGCGGACAGCCAGAGGTCGTCGAACATCATGTCCTCACGGGCGCGCAGCCCCCGGACCACCAAGCGTGGCCGTCCTCGGCGGCCTCCTGTGGCCTGGCTGCGAACCACAAGCGAGGACACGCGCGTGTTACTGATCTGGACCGACCCACGCAGGGCGTTGACCTGTACGAGTTCCTCCACCCGAAGGCGCTCCAGCCGGGTGGTGGCGCACGAGTGCAGGGCGAGGAAATCCAACGAGGTGTCGATGACCGTGACCTCGCAGCCCATCGATGCGTTACGGATCGTCAGACGGCCGATTCGGGAATTGACCACCAGAAGCGCGTCCGCTTCCACGTGGTCGACGACCAGTTCGTCAATGTGACAGGACCGCACGGTCAGCGCCCCGTCGATGCTTACGCGGTCGAGCGAGACGCGGTCGGCCGAGACAGTGTCAAGCAGAAGGTCGGTGGTGACCTCGTCCTGGCGCAGATGCACACTGCGGTCGCTGACCGTGCGCTGTCGACCAATTCTCGCCAGGTCCTCAAGTGTCCGGACAACTCCCACCGGCATCCCCCTGCTGCTTGCGGCCGTTGATGTCGCTGTGCGTATGCGCCAACGTACTCAAGCCGGGCGCTTACTCGCGCTCCGGTGGGAGCCGTGTCCGCCCGGATCAAGTCCAAGAACCGCGAGCAGGTCCTCCCTACCGACAACGTCCGGTGACTCGACGAGCGCGGAAGCGATCTGCTTGGCCGCCGTCACCGGATCTGTACGGTCTGTGCGTACCACCAGATCGAACAGATCACGTAAATCAGAGCCGAGTATGTCCTGCGCTGTCTCGTCCCAGGCGGCGAGCCGCTTCGGCGTGTCGGCGTCTCCCCGCTCGCCGGACCGCTCCTTGCACACGTTCCTCGGCACCCAGAGGAGGACGCGCAGCCACGAGGTCGTCCGAGTCCGGTTCAGCAGGGTGCGCATGTCGGTGACGTTGCCGATGTGCGTGACCGGAACCAGGCCCTGCTCTTGCGGCTGGGTGAGGGAGAGGTGGTCGACGGCGTAGATATTGCCGTAGCGGGGGGTCTCCACGACGATTCTGCCCCGGCGGCGCAGGTCGTCGAGTTCCTCGGCGGTGACGAACCGGTATCCGGCTGACCGGCCGGTGCCGTGCTTGAGCTTGGTGACCAACTGGAACCGTGGGTCGGTGGAGCAGAGCACCGCTGTCACGGTGTCCTTGCCGGCAGTGGGCGGCCCGTACAGGACGACTGCGCTCACGAGTCCCCCACAAGCCGTTGCGCGATGGTCTCGACCTGCTCGGCCAGAGGACGTGAGGCGCCAATGCGGTTGTCGATCACATGGTGAGATGTCACCGGTCTCAGGCCCACATCGATGCCGCTCGTGTACTCCGGCCAGTGCGTCAGCTTCCACGTGTCGCGCGAGGCATTCCGCGAGATCAGCCGGTCACGCATCGACTCCAGGTCGCTGTCCACCCACAGCGTCTCGAAGTGTGCCCCCATCCTGCCGCAACGGCGTGCCACCCGGGACGTCCACTGTGCGTCGGAAGCCTCGGCCAGGAACGGCGCGACGGCTACCGCGGACGTACCGCACTCGAGGTTCTCCCAGACGGCCTTCATGAGGCACGCGTACTCCAGCGGCCTGGCGTGCTCCAGGTAGACGGGGCTGTGGCGGTCGTCCGGGTCACCGCCAAGTGCCTGCAGCAGCCGCTCGGTCATCGGACGGCTGATGGTGTCTTTGTCGAGCATGGCCCACCCGGTCGCCGCCGCCAGCAGCTTGCCGGCCTCGGACTTGCCCGAACCGGCAAACCCGGCGACGAGAGCAAGGGTGATGGTGCTCGTGCCTAACGCAGTGGTCACTCTGTTTGCCCCCGAGACGACTTTGAACAACTGGGCTCAGTTTAGAGGCGGATGAAGGTTTTTGATGCTTGAAATTTCCGCATACCGATGCCGAACCAGATGCTGAATGACGCCATGCCGGGCAGCCGACCCAACGGTGTCAGTGGGTGATGGCCTGGCTTGCCGGGCGGCATGGCAGTGATCCGCGAGGAGGGCGTGGACGAGTAGTCCCGCAACACGCACGGGAGGGTCCCGCCGATACGCCTGTGCGGCGCGGCGGGACCCTCCTGGCGCTGTGTTCCTCAGCTGGCGAAGAGGCCGACGAATCCGGCCCATGCTCCTGGTCCAACGGTCAGCATGGGGCCGCTGAGCTGCTTCGAGTCGCGGATATGTACATAGGTGGCTGCGGCAGCAACCTCAACGCAGTCGCCACCCTCTGCCCCGCTGTAGCTGCTCTTTCGCCAGGCGACCTCCACGCACTCGCCGCCGTTCCCCGTGCTGTAACTGCTTTTGAACCACGCCAACTCGGCTGCGATCGGCCCGGTGAGTTGAACGGTCATTTCTCTCCCAGAAGCTTTTCAATGAACTCCGAGGACTCACGTGGAGTGAGCGCCTGAGATCGGATGATGCCATAGCGGGCTTCGAGCTCGCGGACCATGGCCCGGCCGGTGTACAGGCGGCTGTCACCCTGTACTTCAGCGTAGGCGAGGCGCTGTCCTTGAGCGGTGTCGATCAGCGTGAACGGCCCTCCGAGCGCGGCATGATCCTCTCGGTTCAGCGGCATCACTTGTACCTCGACGTTACGCTTGCTGCCGATGCTGAGCATCTGCTCCAACTGGCCGTACAACGTCGGCCAGCCACCGATCGGCCGACGGAGCACAGACTCGTCAACGATGAAGCTCAGCAGCGGAGCGGGACGCCGATCATAAATTTCCTGCCTGGCCAGTCGGGCCGCGACACCTTGTTCGATGTCTCCTTCGTCGAGCAAGGGCCGTTCCAGCTCAAAACCGGCTCGGGCATAGTCCGCCGTCTGCAACAGCCCCGGAATCGCGTACAAGCCATACACGCAGAGCCCAACGGCCTTCGCCTCCAGCCGCGCCATATCCCGGAAGAACGGCGGATACTGCGCCCGAGCAACCTCCTCCTTCAACGCCAGCAACAAGCCCCCGGCCTCCAGCACCGCGTCCGCCTTGTCGATGAACGCGGGTTGCGGAATCCGCCGCCCCTGCTCGAACGACGCGACGGACTGCGCCGCGTACCCCACCCGCTTCCCGAACTCCGTCCGGTCCAGCCCCGCCCGCAGACGTAACAGCTTCAACTGCCGCCGGAACGCGGTCATCGCCCCGGAACCGGGCTCGTCCTCCGGCCGCTTCCCGGACTCCACACCCGAGTCCGACCCCGGACCCGAGTCCGACCCCATGTCCGCACCCGTCTCGTCCCGCATCGCCACCGCCTGTCCCACGCACGTACATGCCGAACGCCCCTCGCGTACAAGCAGTCCGCGACGGCGCGTCACCCCTGGTCACGCTACGCCACCAAGCGACAACGTGGAGCCATGACCAGCAATCCACCACTCCCCGTACGCCCCCTCCGCACCAATCAACCCCGGCTCCCCTGGCACCACTTCTCGATGCGCTTCAGCTCCACGCCACGTGGCGCCCGCCTCGCCCGCCGCCTGGCCGGCGAGCGGCTCGACGCGTGGGGCATCCCGTACGGCAGCGACACGCACGACACGCTGACGCTCATCGTCGCCGAGCTGAGCGCCAACGCCGTACGCCACGGCCTCGTGCCCGGCCGCGACTTCCGCCTGCGCCTGTCCACCGAGGGCACCACCCTTCGCATGGAGGTCACCGACACCCGCGGCGAGAAGTTCCCCGCCCTCGTCGAACCGTCGGACAGCCTGGACGACCACGGAGAGGGAGGCCGCGGCCTGCTCCTCGTGACCGCACTCGCGGACCGCTGGGGCTGGTACCCGTGTACGGATGGACCGGGCAAGACGTTGTGGGCGGTGTGTTCCGTGTGCGTCCCGGTGGCGCCCTCGCCGTAGACCGGCCGGATACCCCTGACCCGTGGCCGGAAGGAGCCGCCCCGTACGCCTCCGTACCGCCGCCGCCGCTGGACTGAAGATCGCCCCACCAGCGACACTTGGCCCTCCACCATGCCGCAAGCCGGTCCAGCCATGCACCGGCCAGCACACGCACACCGGTTCTGTCCCCGGCCGATGCGGGGCGGATCACGGCATGGGGACCTGGCGAAGAGACGCGCCCGGTCAGCGGGTTCTGCGTGGGGAGCGGGGCTGGTCGGGGCGGGTCGGTTCGATGCAGTGGGACTGGACGTGCTCGTAGATCATCGTGGTCTGCACGTCGGCGACTTCGCGGCGTTCGGTGAGGCGGTCGATGACGAAGGCGTACACGCTGTCGACGTCCGGGACAGCGATGTGGATGAGGAAGTCGTGAGCGCCCGAGGTGACGAACAGGCCGATCACCTCAGGCAGTCGCGCGGCCCACTCGCGGAACCCTTCGATGACCGGGCGGGCCGGAGGCCGGATGCGCACCGAGATGAGCGCCTGGACGGGCCGTCCGGCGGCGTCGAGGTCCAGGGCCGCGTGGTAGCCGGTGATGACGCCGCGCTCACGGAGCAGGCGGACGCGTTCCAGTGAGGTCGAGGGGGAGACCCCGGTCTTTGCCGCCAGGTCGCGGTTGGTCTGCCGTGCATCGTTCTGCAGTTCCCGCAGCAGAGCCCGGTCCAGCGCGTCAAGTGCCATGAGATCCACCGTACGCCAGACAAAGTTCGGCAAGCAGAGACCCTTGCCGGATTCCTGCCTAACCTCGCCGGTCATGGACACACGAAAGAACGGCCCGGCCTTCGGCGCGGGGCTGGTGCTGGCGGCGGCGGTGCTGTGGGGCACGGTCGGCCCCGCTCAGGTCCTGGCGGCCAGCCCCATGACACCGGCGGCCCTCGGCGGCTGGCGGCTGGCCGTGGGCGGGCTGGTCCTCGGCGCGCTCACCACATGCCGCCCGAAGACGCTCCGGGTTCTCGCCGAGGGCAGGGTCCTGCGCCCGCTGCTGGTCTGCGCGGTCTCGACGGGCGCCTACCAAGCCGCCTTCCTCTCCTCGGTATCGCGGACCGGGGCGGCCCTGGCCACGGTGATCGCCCTGGGCACCGCACCCGCGGTGACCGGCGTGTGCGCCCGGCTGGTCGCCGGTGAACGGATGTGCGCCGGCTGGACGGCCAGCACCCTCGCGGCCGTCGCCGGCTGCGCCCTGCTGCTGGCACCGGGCAGCGGAGCCCGCGTGGACCCGCTCGGCCTGCTCCTGGCGGTAGCCGCGGGCACCTGCTACGGCCTGTACACCGTCTACGCCAAACAGCTGGCCGCCACAAACCGCACCGCCGACCTGCCCACGCTCTCCGCCCTCACCCTGCTCCTCGGCTCACTCCCCCTGCTGCCCTGGATGATCAGCGACACCACCCCCCTGCACGACGGCTCCACCCTCGCCCTGATCGCCTGGCTCGGCCTGGCCACCACCGCCGCCGCGTACTGGCTCTTCACCACGGGCCTCATCCGGATACGGGCGACCACGGCCGGAACGCTCAGCCTCGCCGAACCCCTGGCCGCGGCCCTGATCGGCGTACTCCTCCTCCACGAGCACCTCCCACCCCTGGCACGGGCCGGCTGCGCACTGATCCTCGCTGGAATGATCACCACGTGCCTGCCAACGATGCCTCGCGGCCGCTCCTCCGCACGAGCGACGAAGATTCCGCCCGAACACCGCATTACGTTCGCCGGGGACCCAGCAAGCACCTACCCTGGCGAACGAAATGCGGAGACTTCATTTCAATCCAGCATATCTGCCTAACATCACCGGATCTGACCGCATGAACTAAGAGGATTGCCATGTCTGTGACGAACGCGCCGAGCACGGCAACGGTGGGCTTCGCACCAGAGGAAGTGGACTTCAGCCTGTCCACCCGCCAGGCCCGGCTGAAATGGGTCGTCGTCGTCAACGCCGACCTGCCCCCCGGCCAGGCCGCAAACGCCGCCATCTGCGCCGCCGCCCCCACCGTGACCTCGGTCCCCGGACTTCTGGGCACCGACACCACCGACGCGGAAGGCACCACGCACCCCGGACTGCCCTGGACGGGCTGCTCGGTGCTCGTCGCCGACCCCGCCACACTGCGCGCCATCCGCGCCAAGGCGGCCTCCCGCACTGACGTCTTCGTGGCCGACGTGCCCGCCGCCGCCCAGAGCACCCGCGTCTACGGCGACTTCATCGCGGCCGTGAGCAAGACCCAGACCGAGGACATCGACTACTGCGCGATCAGCATCGTCGGCCCCCGCAACCCGGTCGACAAGATCGTCGGCAAGCTCCCCCTCATGCCCTGAACCAGGACCAACCCCACGCCCGTCTATACCCAGGCCCTCGGTCACCACCGTCTACCGCACCCTCGCCGAGGACGCCGACAGCACGGAGTAAGCCCGGACACCCCCAGCGGGCGCCCTTCGTCCCTCTGCCCAACGAGCCGGGCCCGCGAACGGACGCCTGGCCGCGGGCGTCCCTGCGGCGCGCCTGCGGGGTGATGCGTCTTCCGGCGCGGACGCCGTGCAGGGTCGGCACGATGCACTCCTTCAAAGGGCTGGAGTTCCGGTGCGTCGCGGTCATCGGTGTGAGCGACGGTGCGCTGCCGTACCCGCGTGCGGTGACCCCGGCCGACATCGACCGGCTCCAGCACGAGTCGGACCTGCTGGCGGAACGCTGTCTGCTATTTGTCGCGTGCACGCGGGCCCGGGACGGGCTGCATGTGTCGTGGTCGGGCACCCCGAGCGAGTTCCTGGTGGAGGCCGGGGTGTGTCAGGCCTCGTAGGCGGGAGGACCGGGCCGGGGGCGTCGCAGTGCCAGGGCTGCCAGCGCAGCGGGGGCGCCCTTTGGTCCGCGGATGCCCGGGAAGGCGTTGATGTCGACGACGACGGGCGCCCCCTCGCGGTCCAGCAGGTCGACACCGTAGACGTCCAGGCCGAATATCTCGCCCGTGTTCAGGGCTGTTTCGGTCCAGGCCCGCGGCAGGTCACGGACCAGTGGCGCGGACTGTGCGCCGTCCGGCGGGGCGCCCACCGGTGCGGGGCGCACCCCCGCGAACACCTCTCCCGCGATCACCCACAGCTTGTGGTCCCAGCCGCTGTTCGCGACGAACTCCTGTATGACGACGGGCTCGTCGGGCCACTTCGCGGCAAGGTCCCTGAGCCCGGCCGGTCCGTCCACGCGGGCGACAAGGTCTGCGCGCCGGTTGTGGCGGCTCTTGACCATGAGTGGGTAGCCGTTCTCCGGCCGCTCCGCTCCGGGGAGGGCTTCGGACAGCGTGTCCAGGGTCCTGGTCCGGGGCATCGGCAACCCGGCGCCTTCGGCCACGGCGGCGATCCGGCTCCTGTCCTGGCACAGCTCCGTCGCGGCGGCGGAGTTCAGCACCCGGGCGCCGTGTGCTTCGAGGAAACGGGCAAGTTCCAGTGCCCGGGCGCTATGGGCCTTGAGGAGGTAGACGTCCGCGAGATCGTCCGGGGCCACCAGCTCGGACGGCGATCCGGTCCCGGTGTCCGGGTTCAGGAACGTCACCTGGTGCTCCGCCTCGATCAGCACGGAAGCAGCGGCGGCAAGCAGCGGATGATCCGGCTTGTCGGTCAGCAGACACACCCTCATATCTGGGCGGCTCCCGGTGCGGCCGCCAGCATGTCCGCTTCGGGGTGCGGCTGAGGCTGTCCGTGGGGGATCTGCGGCGGTGAGGGAATGCGCGTAGCCGGGGCGAGTACACCCGTCCAGCCGCTGCTACCTGTCCTGGCCAGGTCGAGGACGGCGCCGGCCAACCGGGATACGGCGTCCGGGACCTGACGGAAGCTCGGGAAATCATTGATGTCGACGATCACGGGGCCGTCGGGACCGAGCACCACATCGATGCCGTACAGATCGAGGCCGAAGACCGCTCCCACCTTCGCCGCCAGTGCGGCCACCTCGGCGGGTACGGGGACGGCTCCCTCCTCGACCTGCCCGTCCGGGTGGAGCGGGGAGCGTCGCAAGGTCGCGTGGCACTCGCCCGCGAGACAGTAGACCTTCAGGTCGGAGCCCACGTTGGGCACGTAGGGCTGTGCGATCAGTTGGCCCTCCCCCACCTGCTCCGCCTCCGCCAGTCGCCCGGGATCCGGCACGAGCCGCACCCCCCGCCCCGAGCTGCCATCGGCGGGCTTGACCACCAGGGGGAAGAGCTCGTCGGGGACATCCGCGAACAGCGTGGCCCTGGGTGCCGAATACGTCACCGGAACCGGCAGCCCGTGCTGCCGCGCGATGACCGATGTGAGGGCCTTGTCACGCACCGCACGGATCGACCGCGCATCGTTCACCGTGGTCAGACCCACGGCCGCCGCGGCCTCCAGGAGGGTGAGCCCGGGGCCGCCGGACACAGTCTTGAGCACCCAGGCGTCATGGGTCCCCGCCCGCACCTCTTCCGAAATCCGCAGCAGTGAGCCGCCGGGGCGCACCACGTCCACCTGGTGTCCCCACGACGACAGTCGTCGGGCCACGTCAAGCGGCATGCCGTCATGCCGGTACAGCTCTTCGACGAGGAAGCAGAGCTTCATCCCAAAACCCCTCGGTGCCCCATGGCTGATGAGGGCACAACGATGCCTTGCGGTGCTCTTCCGAACACCGCCAAAAGAGCAACGCTACGTCACGCTCGCCCCAAAGCAATGCCAGCCGGGTGTTACTAATGACGCATCCCCTAATTCAAACTGGTCTTCGACGTGCGCGACCGCGGAGTGGATGGCCTTCGACTTCACAGGCCGTGCTGGTCGAGGAGCCGCATCAAGTTCCGCTTGCGCTTCTGACCGGCACGCAAGGCGGCTAGGTACGCGGTGAGTTCGTCCGTCGTGCCCAGGCGGCGGTGGCAGTCGCGCATGCTCAGGAGCAGGCTGGTCAGCTGCTCGTAGACGGCATTGCCGGTCTGCTTCTCGAGAGGTTCGGCCAGGCGCCGGTAGACGCGCAGCGCATCGGCGGGGCGGATGGCGCGGGCCTGGTCGGCGAGGGTGAGCCACTGCCGGTCGTGGGCGCCGGTCGCGGTGGCAGCCTGCCAGGCGGCGTCGATGTCCTTGTCGTCGAGCAGAGCGTCGATCAGGACCGGGCCGCTGTACCAGCCCCACTCGCGCTGTGCCGTATCGGCACGCAGCAGCTCCAGGGCCTCCCCGCGCTCGGCCTGCCAGCAGTCGGCTTCCTGTGCCGCCGCGCGCAGCTGCTGGTAGGCGGCGAGGGTGCGGTGGGCGGCGAAGCGGGCGCGGCGCAGGGCGACGGCATCGGGGAGCCGGTCCGAGCGTGTGTAGCGGTCGCAGAGGTAGTCGACGAGGTCGATGGCGGGGGTGGTGTCGGACACTTCCGTGATGCCGCGCTCCGCCCAGCGCAGCGCGTCGTCAGGGCGTCCGGCGGTGTCCAGTTCGCGGGCGATGACCAGGTGGGTGCTGCCGTCGGGGGCGAGGTCGGCCGCGTGCACGGCGATCACCGCGTCCACGTCGTTCGCCGCCTTGGCCAACCGCTCCATCAGGTACTTCTCCGCCCAGCCTGTGCGGTTGCCGCGCCAGGCTTCGAGCGCCAACTCCCTTACGGTGGTCATTCCCTGCTCGCCGAGGACGTCCTCGTAGTCGAGCGGATCGATGTCGGTCAGGTCGTCCAGGTCACTGAGCACATGACCGACCAGCCACCGCGCGGTCTCGTCCGGGTCGGGGCGGGCCGCGCGGCACGCGGCGACATGGACTTCGGCGAGATCGGCCCCGACCTGGCCGAGGTGGCCGTCGGAGTCGTCGATCAACTCCTGCACCTCGCTCAGCAGCCGCATCGCCTCCCTCGACAGGGAGATCGCGTCCTCGGCCCGCCCGGTGGCGGTCAGAGCGGCGACGGCACTCACTGCCTGCGCGGCCTGTTCGCCGTAGGCACGGGCATCGGCGTACTCAACGTATCCGTACTGCGCGAAGCGGCCGATGTCGAGGAGTTCGCGCATCCGGGCGCGGACTTCGGTGAGGTCTCCGCGGGCGCTCGCCGCCCGCGACTCCAGGCGGCGGCGCACCTGCCGGTCCTCGGCGATCTGCTCCCGTACCAGGGCGAGCAACTCGTCCCTGGAAAGCGCGGCGAGCCACGCGTCCAGGTCCTGAGCGCGGTTCCGGGCCCGGGTGCGCTGCTCCGGCACGCTCTCCGACCGGGCGAGCGCGGTCAGGCCGAGCGCGACCAAGTGCTTGCAGAAGTTGCCGTCCATGCCGTACGGGCAGTCGCACTCTCCGTTGAGCCCTTCAGGCCCGTCGAGTGACAACTCCACCTCGTAGGCGTCCGTCCCGTGGACCGTGGCGGTGATCGAGCCGTCCTCGACCTCCAGAGCGGTCACCGCGTCCAGATAGCCCAGGCCCCGCTCGAAAGAGCGCGGCCCGGCCAGTGCTCGCAGATCCGCCTTGGTGAACCCATCCATGATTTCCCGCCTCGGCCTTCCCACCTCGGTGCGTGAATTTGCGCCCCCATCCTGACCGTTGGGGGGACGTCATCGGCAATCGTCCCTGTCCTCGCCCTGGTTGATCAGCTCGGGTGGCCTGCCCGCCGGGACACGACTCGGGCCCGCCCGTCACCGGGGGGCGCGACCCGGTCATCCGGCCGGACATTACAATCGGCACAAGATCACTCGCAGGTCGCTCACTCGTGGCATGTTGTTGGCCTCCATGAACCACTGTCGGCGCCGGCCGATGTCGTGCGACCCTGAGGCAGGTACTGATGCGGTACAGACCGCGCCGGACGCGGCCCCCGAGCCGCCCGCGCCACGCACCTGGGTCTGCCCCAGGTCCGCGAGGCGCTCAACCGGCCGACGCTGGCGCAGTGTCTGGAGGTGCTCACCACCACCGGAGTGCCGGTGGCGCTCACCGAGAACGGGACGCTGCGCCGCGGCCACCACACCATGACGCTGAAGGCGCGCCTCACCGACCGGCGCTACGAGACCTCGCTGAGCGAGCGGTCGATGCGCAACTCGGTCGGGCCACCCAGCAGGTCGGGCAGGGGCAGCAGGGCTCCAGTGCCCAGTCGGTCGGCCTTGAGGCCGGTGTCTCACCGCGAGACTCGAACAAAGCGCCCGAGACCGGCTGGGCGCGGCGCATCGGCTGGATGCGCGCGGGCGTGCGGCACACTGGCAGAGCCAGCACGCCACACGTAACACCGTCTCGGTCGCGGGCGAACATCTGACGGCGCAGACCGCCGCGCTCCTGTTCTCGTACCGGGTCGAGCTGAACGCAGCCTTCGAGGGGTATCGGCGGCCGCGCGGCTGAGCCCGGCTGGTCAGCGTCGGGATGCTGGGAACCGGGTTCTTCGTGAACAGGGTGCGGCCGCGGCCGCTTTTCAAAGACGGCGCGGCGCCGGTGGGCCGCGTGGAGCTGGCGGTGCCCGCGGCACACAGCTCCGAACGGCACTCCCCCGACCGGCCGGCCACGGAGCAGCGGGCACCGTCGCCACCGGACACCGGTGCCACCGCGCCGTCGCCTGCCGGCGCAGCCACGCCCCCGCCACTGCCGGGACCGGCCGACACCCGAGGAGGTCCGCACCGCCTGGGACCGGATGGCCGACGCGCAGGCCGACATGACCGAGGCGGAGAAGCGCTACTACGACGCGCGGGCCCGTGCCCGTGAGGCCTGGCTCTCCATGACGGAGGCGGAAAGGGCCGCCGTCGAGGGGGGCAGGACACCACACCGCCCACCACGGACACTGCCGGCGACCGGCCAGTCTCTGCGGCTGTCACTGATTGGCGTGCCGCCCACGACGACGCGCGGCTGTGGGAGGCCCGCACGATCGAGGCGGCCGAGCAGACCCACTGACTGCACGCCGCGGCGGAGCGCCTCACCGCCCGTCACTATCCGCGCCCTGACGCCACCACGGACACGACTCCGGTCGCCCCTGACACGACCCCAGCCACCAAGGACACCACCCCAGCCACGTACAAGAAACCCGCTTGGCGTGAGGAGGCGCCCGCACGGTGCGAGGTCGCGGCAGACGAAGGCAAGGGGCCGCGTACGCTCAGGGGGGGCGCGCTCGCCCTCGGCTACACCCAGGTCGCCGCCACGGCGCGCGGCAGCCTCTTCGGCGGTGTGCTGCCCAAGGACTACTCGGGCGTGACCTCACGGGAGTCGCTGGCCGCGGTGCGCGCCACGCTGGGACGGTGCCGCGTGCGTTCCTGGAGAGCGAGGCGGAGCGGCTGGCGGACGGGTTCGCGGCCACCTTCCGGGAGCACACCCCGCACGAGGTTCCCGACCTGCTCGGCCTGGCGCTGCGGCGGGGCCCGCGGGTCCCGGGGACGACCGGCCAGTACCTGGACAATCTGCTGCGCGCAAACCCGGAGCGGGTGATCGACCAGCACGAGGCGCTGGCGGTGCGCACCAACTACGGCGCACCGGACACCAATACCGCGGACGGCGTGCGGCGTATCGACCCGCCGGTGGTACGACTGGAGACCCGCCCCTATGCCTCCGCCCGGTCCACCGCGGAAACCGTCGAGCAGGACTACGGCACCCTGGCGCGGTTCTCCCTGGACCTCTACAACGACGCCCGGCAGCAGCACGGCTTGCCGCTGGTGGGCGGCCCGGTGACACAGACGTACAGCCCGCCCGCCGGCGACACCGCGCCGGACGCGCCGGACGCGGGCCCCACGGGCGGATCCACCGCCCCCGGCGCGGACACGGCAGCCACCGCCCCCGCCTCGCCCGAACTGGCCGCGCTGGCAGCCCGGTTGCCCGGTATGGAGCGCGCGGAGCGGGCCGCCGCGCTGGCGCTGCTGCCGGAGGGCGACCGTGACGCGCTGGCCTCGGACCGGATTCTGGTACGGGCGCTGCGCGACGGGCTGTCCGCGGAGGACTTCGCGGCCACGGCCGCCCCGCTGCTGGTGCGGGTCCCCGAGGGCGTGGAACGGCCGGTGTCGGCGCGGCAGGAGGCCGAGGCGCAGCTCCTGCGCATGCTGGGCGACCCCAGGACCACGGAACGCCTGCTGACCAGCGGCACCCGGCTGATCGTGGTGCCCCGCGACAGGGCGATGACCTCGCTCGACGCGTTCCGCCATCTGAAGGGCGCCCGTACCGACCAGCGCGCGCTGGACACGATGCGCGGAGTCTTCGCCGGCGGCCATACCGCAGCCACCGAGGAGAACCTGCTGGGCGAGACCACAAGCGTGCGAGGCGGCGGAGCGTACCAGGACGGATACTCCACCACGACCCACGAGTTCGCCCATGCCATCCATGTGAAGGGGCTGAGCAGGGCCGACCGTCAGTGGATCGCGGACGTCTACCGCGCCAAGGTCGCCCAGGGCGAGGCGGCGCGGTGGCCGGACGGTCCGCTGCGCGCCCCCAAGGCCGACCCGGGCAAGGGGTCCGACGTCACCGTCGGGAAGGCCCAGGAGGCGGGGAAGGACACCAACTACTCCTCGCACAACGAGTTGGAGTACTTCGCCCAGCTCAGCAACGCCTACCTGGGCACGAACACCGGCCGGGACCCGTACACCGGGCAGCCCCGCAACAACGGCGCCGACTGGGTGCACCGGCACGACCGGGCGCTGCTGCCGCTACTGGAGCGGCTCTACGGCACCCGCCCGCAAAGAGTGACCGCCAACCCGTTCACCGCGACCCAGGCCGAGAACGAGACCTGGGCAGGCTTCCGGGCACTGTGGGACCGCGCCGAGGGCACCCTGCGGCCGCAGCCGCACACGCCTGCGCCGCTGCCCTCGCTCGCCGCGGTCACCGGCGGCTCCTCCTCGGGGTACACCGCAGTGGCCTCGATCGCCGCGGCCCTCGGCCCCTCCAGCGGTCCGGTGACCAGCGGTCCCTCGCCGGACGGTCCGGGCGGCACTCCCCTTTCCATGGAGGACTTCCTCCCGCCCCCGACGGTATCCACGGACACGTCGATCCCACCCCCCGATACCTCCGGCCGCTGATTGCGACTCCACCGGGTGCTTCCCGAGGAACGGGCGGCACCCTGGAGGAAGAGAAGGTGTGAGGGCGGGAGAGGAGGCGTGATGCGGACCAGCGACGAGATCTATCACCGGGTCCGCTGGGACCCGCGGTTCGACCCGGCCCGGTTCGTGCTGGGGATCAGCCAGCGGGGCGATGGCCTCAAACGCATCCCGCTGTCTTCCTTCGTGCCCGGGGGCGACATCCCGTGGCACCGGGTGGTGTCCATCGAGGCGGACGGCGAGGTGGTCTGGGACAGGGCCACGGGTGTGGACCGCATCGACGCGTCGGACGCCGGCCGGGTGCGGGACCCACAAGCGGGCCTGAGCTTCGATACGGGCTCCGGCTGGGGCGAGCCCGTCAGAGTCCTCGACGTGTTCCCGACGACCCGCACGGCGGTGGCCTGGGTCCCGCCTGCGGAGCTGTGGCCGCCGATCCAGGACATCCGCCGGGATTACGATCCGCAGATCCATCGGTGGCCGCCGCACGTCAATGTGCTCTTCGGCTTCGTGCCGGAGTCCGACTTCGAGCGGGCTGCCCCACTGCTCGCCGCGGCGACGGCCGAGACGCCGGTCTTCACCGCCCGGCTGGACGGGGTGCGTACCTTCCGGCACAGGGCGTACTTCACCGTGTGGCTCGACCCGACGGCAGCCTGCGAGGCGCCGTGGGCGGACCTGCACCGCGTACTGCAGGAACGGTTCCCGCGCTGCAGTGGGCCCGCCAAGAACTTCACCCCACATCTGTCCCTGGGCCGGACCCGGGATCCGCGGCGAGTCACCGCGGACTGCGCCATCCGGCTCGACGCAATGACGGCGACAGTCTGGGAACTCGTCCTTCTCTCGCGCAGGGGCGACGGACCGATGCGGCCACGGGCCACGGTCGCCCTGCGAACGGGCGAGGTCCGCTGGCTGCCCGCGCTCGGCCTCGAAGCGCCGGGCCCGGAGGACACGGCATGGCTCTCCGAGATCACCGACAGGTGATCGACGAGGCGGTAGTCGAAGGGCGGGCGGCCGCCACGGTAGCGGCCTTGGCGAGCCGCCGACGCCGAGATTGCGAGCCTGCGGAGCGCTTGGTCAAGCCTGTCGCGGTCGCCACGCAGGCGCCGAGAGGAAGTTCAGTGCCAGTCCACTGACTGCGTCGAGGGCCGAGGACTCCTGGTTCTGCTCGTCCGTTTTCTCCGGTCGGGACCGTGCGTGACCGGCTGCGACTCGGTGCGTTTGTTCCTGCCGATGAGGGAGAAGGCGTTGATCCTGGAAGTGGGACGCCCACCTGCGATCCATGCCTCTTCGAATTGCGGGAACGGTCTCGCCCGGGGTTCGTCCCTCCGTCAAGGGAGCCGTCCGGTGATCACGTCAGTTCGTCTGTCAGGTCGGTATCTGTCACGCTCAGCCAAACCGGGGCCTCCGCGTGAGGCTCCCAAGCCGTCGGCGCCTTCACCGCGGCCTTCCTGGTCTCGCTGGCTGCTGCCTGTCGCCGCGTTGGTCTTGCTGCTCGTGGTGCTGATGCGAACTCCCTCCCCCCTGGGGGGCGCGTCGCTGTCGTACAGCGAGTTCGTCGGCAAGGTGAGCGTCGGTCAGGTCAAGACGGTCGACATCGACGACAAGGGCGCCATCAAGGGAACCCTCAAGGACGGTAAGAAATTCACCACGCGGATACCCACCGCTTTGGACAACAGCCGTCTGGAGCAGCAGTTGCAGTCCAAGAACGTGGAGATCACCGCGTCCCGGAGCAGCACCGGCAGCCCCCTCGGAACACTGCTGGTGCTGTTCCTGCCGCTTCTGTTCATCGTCGCTCTGTTCGTGTGGACGGGCCGCCAGGCAGCAAGGACGCTGGGCGGGGGGCTCAGTGCCATCGGGCGGGCCCGCGCCAAGATCATCGAGACCGAGCGGCCGACCACCCGCTTCGAGGACGTCGCGGGCTACGGAGGCGTCAAGCAGGACGTCAGTGAGATCGTCGACTTCCTGCGCAGCCCCGAGCGCTACGCGGTCGCGGGAGCCAAGGGACCACGTGGGGTGATCATGGTGGGCCCGCCGGGCACCGGTAAGACCCTCATCGCCCGCGCTGTGGCCGGTGAGGCGGAGGTCCCGTTCCTGTCGGTGACCGGCTCGGCGTTCGTGGAGATGTTCGTCGGTGTCGGGGCCTCCCGGGTGCGCGACCTGTTCACCGAGGCGCGCAAACGGGCCCCCTCGATCATCTTCATCGACGAGATCGACGCCGTCGGCAGCCGTCGCGGCGGGGCTGCCCGGCTGGGCGGCAACGACGAACGCGAGCAGACCCTCAACCAGCTCCTCGCCGAGATGGACGGCTTCGACCAGTCCAGCGGCATCGTCGTCCTGGCCGCGACCAACCGACCCGAAGCCCTCGACCCGGCGCTGCTTCGCCCCGGCCGCTTCGACCGGCACGTGACCGTGCCGCTACCCAATCAGGCCGAACGGGCGGCCATCCTGGCCGTCCACGCCCGCGGCAAGACCCTGGCGCCGGACGTCGACTGGGACACTGTTGCCCGGGCCACGCCCGGTTTTTCCGGCGCTGACCTTGCCAATCTGGTCAACGAGGCTGCCATCAATGCCGTCCGGGCAGGGGGTGCCGTCATCGACGCCCAGGGTCTCGGCGACGCCCGGGACCGACTGCTGCTGGGGCGGCGGGAGTCCACCAACGCCCTGCTGCCCGAGGAACGGCACTCCGTGGCCGTCCACGAATCCGGACACGCGCTCATGGCGGCCCTGTGCGAGCACGCCGACCCGGTCGCCAAGGTCACCATCCTGCCCTCCGGGCCTTCGCTGGGTGCCACTGAGCAACTCCCGGAGGCCGAACGGCACCTGTACAGCGAGGGCTATCTGACCGACCTGCTGACCGTCCGGCTGGGCGGCCGTGCGGCCGAGCTGGTCGTCTTCGGCGAGGGTTCGACCGGTGCCGCCGACGATCTGGCCGGCGCCACCCAGCTCGCCGCCCGTATGGTCCGTGAGTTCGGCCTGTCCCCGGCCCTCGGCCCCATCGGGTACGGCTCCGGAGCCTCCCGCTACCTCGGCGGCGAGAGCACCGAAGAGACGCTGCACCGGCCCTACTCCGAGCAGACCCAGCGCATTGTCGACGAGGAGACCGCCCGCCTGCTACGGAAGGCCGAGGAACGCGCGGTGGCTCTGTTGAGCGACCACCGGGAGGCGCTGGAGACCCTTGCCGGACTGCTCACCACCCGCGAGACCGTCGATGGATCCGTGGTCCTCGACGTACTCCACCAGCAACAGCAGCCGGACGGCCACCCCACGGCGGCAGGGAAGCCGAAGCCCTCCCCGTGACGCCGCGGCGACGTTCGCAAACAAGATGGAGGCGACCATGGAGGAGCAGGAGCCGAGGACGGTCTACGGCGAGCAGGAGGTCTTGGCGCGGACGGTCGCCGTCGTGATGCGCACTGCTGTGGTCACGATCGATGTCGACGAAACCGTGCTCGTGGCTTGGGAGTTGCTGGAGCGATCAGGCTCCCGTCACCTTCCGGCCGTGCATCCGGACGGTCGCTGTGCCGGCCTGCTGGACAGGGCCGACGTGGCAATCGCCTGTGCGGCACCGGCCGCTTCGCTGTCCGGCCAGCGCGTGGGCGACCTGCTGCCCGCCCGCAGGTCGGCGCTCGTCCATGTCGGGCAGACCGTACGCCACGCAGCCGACCTCATGAGGTGTACCGAAGCCGACGCCCTGCCGGTGCTGGAGGAAGACGGGCGTCTCGCCGGGGTGCTGACCGCAGCCGACATCGTCGCGGCCCTCGCCGGTCGTCCGGTGCAGAAGGAACCCGCCGACGCACGGCCGCGGGCCCGGGCCACGGTGTTGCCTGGGCTCCCGCCTCGGCGGGGCTACCGTGGAACCGCGGTGCCCTGAGCGCCCGCCACTGAGCTTCGGCGCGCTTTCCGAGGTGACACCTGGGTAGGGCTGTCCTGGTGTCACCTGACGTCGGCGTCAGGTCCATCCTGGCAAGCGCACGCAGGCGAGATCCCGCGCTTCCTCATCCGCCCGCCTGCGGTCTCAAGCGTCCGTTCCCCGTCACTGTCCTGTCCCACCCGACTCAGACCTTGGCGGAACCGCCGCTTGCCGCTGGTTCCCTGTGCGTGCCCAGTTCCGGCAGGAGTGCGGTGGCCCTGCCGGCTTCTTCTTCGACGAACCGGGTCAGGGCCCGGGCGCTTTCGAGGAACTGGGCGGGGAAGACGATTGTGGAGTTCTTCTCCGCGGCGATCTCGGCGAGGATTTGCAGGTTGCGTAGTTGCAGGGCGATGGGGTGGTCACTGATGACGTCAGCGGCCTCGGCGAGGCGGTCGGCGCTCAGTGCTTCCCCCTCGGCGGCAATGATCTTGGCGCGCTTCTCGCGCTCGGCCTCGGCCTGGCGGGCCATGGCTCGTTGCATGGTTGCCGGGAGCTCGATGTCCTTCAGTTCCACCAGCAGCACATACACACCCCACTGCTGGGTGAGGCCGTCGAGGATGTCCTTGATCCGGGTGTTGAGCGTCTCGGTGTCGGTGAGAACCTGGTCGAGTAGGGAACGGCCGACGACGTTGCGCACGGTGGTCTGCGCGATCTGACTGATCGCTGACGACACGTCCTCGATCTCGACAATGGACTTCACCGGGTCGACGCGCCGGAAGTATGCGACGGCGGCGACGCCGATGGAAACGTTGTCCCGGGTAATCACCTGCTGGGAGGGGATCGGCATGGTGACCGTCCGCAGCGTCACCTTCCACATCCGGTCCGCCACGGGAATCATGAACCGTATTCCTGGTTTGCGCACATTGCGCAGTCTTCCGAACCGGAACACGACACCGCGCTGGTACTGCCGGACAATCGCGACTCCGAGACTGGCCACGGGACTCATCTCCTTGAGGCTCTTGCTTTCATCGTGGCTTGGCCTGCCTGCCCCGGGTCCGGGCCGACCTTCCCTCGTCAGGGGCCGACCGGCCCCGGCGCGAACTGCTGTTCGTATCCGGGATCCTCCTGGTGGCAGGCCGCCTCCGCCACTGATCCAGAGCGCCTCGCGCTTTCGTCACGGTAGTTGTCAAGTCAAATGAGACATTTACGTCGCTATGAGCTTTGTGGTTCGGGTTGCGCTCGTTTGGCGGGGTCGTTGATCCAGACCTGGCC
>NZ_JBEOYU010000034.1:0-68026 GCF_040297265.1 Streptomyces sp. NPDC001832 | reverse complement strand
AGCCAGCCGGCGAAGCCGGCAGGGCGGGAGCGCAGCGGACGCCCCGTCAACTCCGCGGAGCGGGTATCCAAGCGCTGCACGCTTGGCAGGGACGGAATTCGCTTCGCGAATTCTTAAAGGCGCTGCGCGCCTTTCATAAACCGCTGCGCGGTTTATGAAAATTCCCGCTTTGCGGGAATTAGATTTCCGCTGCGCTCCAATCCTGAAGGCAAGTCAATTCCGCTTCGCGGAGTTGACGGGGCGTCCGCTGCGCTCCCGCCCTGCCGGCTTCGCCGGCTGGCTACGGCAGAGGGTTGGTGGTGCATCAACTCTGCCACCGGGTGGGATCCCGAAGCGGTGAGTACCACCCCCCGGGGTCGGCCCTCACGCCTTCCCCACTCGCGGTGTCGAGCGAGACGCTAAGACGCCCAGCCGTCTACTGACGGAAAGTCACCTGCCTCCCGGACGGCAAGGATCATGCGGTCGATGACTCGCCCTCTCTGCAATGTAGCACGCTGGTCGACCACCGTGGGGTTGAAACAGGACGGCTGTCGACCGATGTGATGCATCATCATACGTCTGCATCGTGCATCAAGTGATGCACGGGTAGCATCACGAGTGGACAACTACCCTCTCCTCTTGATTTGGAGACCTCTCATCATGGTCGGTGAAATTCCGCTCTACCCACATCAGGCCGAAGCGGTCGACGCCATTGTCTCAGGGTTGGAAATCCGGCCTGGGCAACGGATTCCGAATAATGGCCTGCGCGGTCAGGTGCACGCGGCGTGCGGAACGGGCAAGACGTTCATTGCTGCTGGGGCCGCGCAGCGAATTTCTCCTCATGGGCGAGTTCTGGTTCTTCTTCCAACGTTGGAGTTGCTTGCGCAGACGGTGCGGGAGTGGCGGGCTTTCGGGCGTTCGGGGCCGATGGTGGCGGTGTGCTCGATGGATGACGACCCGCGTCTGTACGACCTGCGGGTGCCCTCGACGACGAACGCCCCGCAGCTGGCGCTGCACTACGGCAGTGGGCCGGTGACGGTGTTCGCGACGTACTCCTCGCTGCCGGTGCTGACCGAGGCTCATGAGGGTGCCTACGGGCTTCCCATGGACGTGTGGGACCTGGTCTGTGTGGACGAGGCCCACAGGACTAGCGGTTCGCTCGGGAAGGCGTGGGCGGTCGTCCACGACCAAGAGCAGCTTCCGGCGATGCGCCGGCTGTATCTGACGGCGACGCCGCGGATCTGGGTGGAGCGGCCGCGGCCCCGCTGGAGTCGGCAGGGCGACGGGCCGGCGCCGTTGGACCGGCTGCCGAAGGAGATGGCCTGCTCGATGTCGGACGAGAGGATCTACGGGCCGATTCTCTGGGCGATGGATCTCTCGGATGCGATCGCGCGGGGGTTGCTGGCGCGGTATCAGATTGTGGTGGTGGAGCTGCGGGACGAGCGGCTGACGCTGGAGAAGCTGTACGGCGAGGAGCGGTTCGAGGAGCACGTGCGGGGTGAGCGCCTGGCAGTGCTTCAGGCCGCTCTGCTGGAGACGATGGCGGAGCACGGGCTTGAGCGGTGTATCACCTTCCACCACCGGACGGTCGAGGCGCAGGCTTTTGCTGTCGGGTTGGGGCGGGTCGCGGGGCGGCTGCACGCGGCTGATCCGGGGCGGCATCCGGAGGAGGTGTGGGCGGGGTGGCTGTCGGGTGAGCACGAGCCGGAGATGCGGGCGCAGGAGCTGTATCAGTTCGGGGGGCGGGCCGGGCGGGCGGTGATGTCGAATTGCCGGGTTCTCGGTGAGGGGGTCGACTGCCCGAGTGTGGATTCCGTCGCTCTTATCGACCCGAAGGGGTCGGCGGTGGATATCGTCCAGGCTATTGGTCGGGCGCTGCGGCAGAAGCCTGGTCAGGATAAATTGGCGACGCTGATTGTTCCTGTTTTTCTTGGTCCGGATGAAACTCCGGAAGATATGCCTTATTCGGCTTCGTATCGGCCTCTTTTGAAGGTTCTTTCGGGGTTGCGTGCGCATGATGAGCGTGCGGTGGAAATGCTGGCGATTCCGTCGGAGGACCTGCATCGGACGAAGCCGGTGTCGTGGTGGCTTGGTGAGGCGCCGGAGAGTGACGACGAGGAGGAGCAGCGGTTGCTGCTGCGGTTCGGGGTGCATCGTGACCCGGTGTTGGTGGCGCGGATGGTGGAGTACAACCTGATCGAGCCGGAGCATGCGAACTGGCGTGCGGGGCACCGGGCGGCGGTGGCGTACCGGGAGCGGGAGGGTGCTCTCGCGGTTCCGTACAACTGGGTCGAGGGTGGCGACGGGCACGGTGAGGGCGGGTTTCCGCTGGGGCGGTGGCTGTCGGATCAGCGCCGCGCGATGCGGGCCGGGACCATGCTGCCCGAGCGGGCGGAGGACCTGGAGGCGCTGGATGTCGTGTGGGATCCGGCGGACGCTGCGTGGGAGGAGAGCCTCGGTGCGGCGAGGGCTTACTTCGAGGCGTACGGGACGCTCGCCGCTCCGGTGACCGCCACGATGATGGACCGGCCTATCGGGCAGTGGCTGGCCAACGCCCGGAAGAAGAACGGGCTCGGGAAGGATCAGGCGCGGGCGTCGCGGCGTGCGGCAGCACTGGCCGCGATCGATCCGGACTGGAACCCGGCGTGGCCGGTGGACTGGCAGAGGCACTACGCCGCTCTGAGGGGTGTTATGGCCCCGGGGAGCGTGCTCGGGTACGTGGAGCCCGGGGCGATGGTGAACGGGCTGGATGTGGGTCGGTGGCTGGTCGCCCAGCAGGACGGGTGGGAGCAGCTGGCTGACGGGCAGCGCGAGCGCCTGGTTCAGCTCGGTGTCCGGCCGCCGGAGAAGCCGGCCGCCGTCCCGACGCGGCCACGCCGGGCGTCGGGTGGGGCGCGGGCCGGGGCATTCGAGCGGGGGATCGCAGCGCTGGCCCAGTACACCGCGCGGGAGGGGACGGTGGTGGTATCGCGGTCCTGGTCCGAGGAGTTGCCCGACGGAACGTCGGTCCGGCTCGGTGTATGGCTGTCGAACGTGAAGAGCCGGCGGGCCACGCTCACCGTCGAACAGTGCGAGCAGCTGGCCGGCCTCGGGCTGGAATGGGCGAAGGCCGCATGAACGGCGACGGCATCGAGGCGGGGCGCATCCGGGCGGCGGGTCGCCGGGCATGCGCGCCGGCGGGCATGCGCGCCGGCGGGCATGCGCGCCGGCGGGCATGCGCGCCGGCGGGCGTGGGCGGAGGCCGAGGCGGTACTCGGCGCCGTGCTGGGCGACCCGGAGGTGCGGCGGATCGGGCCCTGGAGGAGGAGCGCCGTGCCGGGGCAGATCTTGAGGGCGAGTTGAAGATGTTGCAGCAGCGGTGCGCGTACGCGGTTCGTACGGGCGATGTGGCTCTGCTCGCCGGGATCTGTCCGGAAGACACGGACGGTGAGGGCGGATCTGCGTGCTGGACGCGGGGCACGAGGACCGGGCACGAGGACCGGGCCCCGCCCTGAGGCACCATGCCGGAGGTGCCTATCGCCTGGATCGGCAACGCACCGGACGATGACTGAACCGGCCTGATGCCAGGGGCGGAGCCGCCAGCATCAGGCCGTGCGGCCCGGCCGTAGTCCGGGGACCGAACCTGCCTTCGCGCACGGGCATGGAGGGAGCGTAGGGCCTCGTGTGGCCAACTACCCGGTGCCTTCGGTTTCGCCGTCGTCTGCCCGGGCACCGCCTGCTGTCGGCACGTTTGCGTAGTCGACGCCGGGAAAGAGCCGGATGCGGCTCTCATCGACGCGGACTCTGGCTGGCCGCGGAGCGTCGTCCGAGAGGCGGCACAGGACGTCCGCTTCACGGCGGCCGTCCCTGGTGGTGTGCCAGGATCGCAACTGGCCGAAGCGCCGTTTCCCGTCGGCGGTCTCCAAGAGGACGAGCGGGTCCGGTGCACGTCCCGGCCCCTTGGTGACCTGGGCGAAGAAGCCTTCCTGGCGCAGCCGGGTGCACAAGTCCACCAGTGACGATGCTTGTGTGCTTCCCAGTTCCATGCCGATCTCGAAGTGCTCTTGAAGACCGAGGGAGGACAGGTTCGCGCTGCCGAAGTAGCCGGTGGCACGGTCGGCGACCACGAACTTGGCGTGCATCATGCCGGGGTTGGCGCCGGTCCACCAGTACAAGGACGTTCTTCCGTAGTCAGCGCAGTCTTTGACGAGATCGTTGAGGGGTTGGGCCCGGCTGCTTGGGTCGTGGGCGTAGAAGTGGACGGCGACCTGGCGCTCGGCGACGGCGGGCAACAGAACCTCGCGCAGTAGGTCGCAGCCGTGACGGTTCCAGAAGGGGCCGCCGATGTGGAGTTCGCTGTTGGCTCCGGCGATGACGTCCTGGACTAGCAGGTCCAGGCGTCGGACGGGGGGTGCTACCAGGTGGGCGGCGGCTCGCGGGGTGGTGAACACCAAGGGGCGCTCGGATCGTGGTGCTGCGGGCGGTGGGTCAAGGCCGTCCAGGACGTCCAGAAGCACCTGGAGTTGGGAGAGGCGGGCAGGGACGAGCTCTGTGTGCCGGCCTGGGTCCAGTAGGCCGCACTCGGCGGCGAGCTGGCGTACGGCGGTAGCGTGATCGTCTGCGACCCCGTGCTCGCGAAGTGCGTCGAGGGTGTCTGCTCTGGCGATCTGCCGTGTCCATTCGGCGGCTGCCGCGTAGCTGCCCGCGAGGCGCTCTAGTAGCTGGGCGAGCGGGACCAGCGGTCGCAGTTCGTCGGTCATGTGTGGCTCGAGGCGGCGGTGTGGCGGAGGAACTCTGCGGCGAGGCCCCGGTCGAGGTCATCGTTGAACAGCTGGCAGCCGAAGGTGAGGTAGACGCAGCGTTCGCAGCAGCGTGGTGAGGACTGATGGCACAGCGGGTCGTTCTCGCAGCTGAGCACCGAGTCTGCGGTACTTTCCAGCCAGCTGAGCACGCGGTTGCTGAGAAGGGTCCACAGTGATCCGAGGGTGAATTCACGGACGTTGTCGGCGTAGATGGCGACGGTGAGCGCCTTCGTGACGACCCATTCGGCGAGCGTGTTTTCGGCCAGTCCTACTTGGCCGTCGTCCAGGGACCGAAGCAGGAGGTGGCCGAGGGTGTGGATGATCGTGTGTACGGTTGCTGCCGCGCGGGCGGCTTCTGGGTCCTGGTCCGTGAACAGTTCCAGTAGCCGCTGGCGGGCCGCCGATTCGTCTTCGGCCGCCCCGTCAGAAAATCCTTTGGCGTTCAGGAACGACAGGACGGAACGTGCGGAGAAGGTGACCAGGAGGGCTTCGGTGTCCGATGCTGCGACGTAGGCCGGATACTTTCCGTCGTGGTGGTGCTTGTTATGGAAGCCGGTCAGGACTCCCCGCTCGGGCTCGTGCTCTTCTCTGGTGTAGCCGAAGGCGACTCGGGCTACGGGGAACTCCCAGGTGACCGCGATCTCTGCGATCCCCAGGGTGCGGGCCTGCTCGCGGGCGCGTTCCGTGGTCTGCTGGGCCAGCCGGTCCTGGAGCTCGGCGAAGCGTGCACACTGGTCGTCGAGGGTGATGCGCTGTATCTGGGCGGGGTCGAAGACGGCTGCGCGTTCCACGAAGGGGCGGTCTGCACCGAGTAGTTCCCACCGCGCGTTGGCGGCGTCCGTACTGGGCAGAGCCGCCAGGCCGCTCTCCTCGGGGCCCATCACTCTGCGGAGCTGCTCAATGGCCTCCTCCCCCATGTGGATCTGGCGCAGTTGCTGTTCCTTCTGCTGCCATTCCTGCGGGGACAGGCGCGTTACTGAGACGTTCTGGGAGGCGTCGCCGAGGCCTTGGGCCAGGGAGTCGATCAGGTTCAGGTAGTGGGCGGCCGCGATCCGGCCGCGCTGGGGGTGGCGCTGGTACTGCCGGAACTCGGAGTTGTCGATGTTGACGAGTTGGAGGGCGTGGACCTGGTAGGCGCGGGTGTCGTTGAACGTCCTTGCCCGCATCATGGCGCGGCCGGCTGCGTCCTTCCATTCGCAGCCGCAGGGGGACTGCGAGGTGCCCTGGAGCTTCGCGCCGCCGCAGCCTGGGCCGACGCAGCGCCAGAGGGCGGTGACGAAGCTTCCTGTGTTCTCGAACACGATGTGGTCGTAGCCGTGCGCGGGAACACGGCACTTGGGCACGTACATGGGACGGACGCGTCCGCAGTTGTGCGCGTTGAAGTACGGAAGTTGCCGCAGCTGTGCGCCGCAGGTGCGGCACCGGGGGTCGGCCGCCAGTTGCTGGGGCTTCACGTACGTGCGCACGCGGCGGCAGGAGCGGCGGACGCATTCGAGGACGAGGGGGAATACCTCGAAGCGAACGAGGTCGGGGCTGACCAGGACGAAGTTCTGCCGGAGTCGGCCCTGCGGCAGGGGCAAGGCGGCTCTGGCGTCTTCGCTCCAGCGCTCCAGGTAGCGGGAGATCTCGTCGTAGATGACGTCTTCGTTGAGCTTCTTGACCACGTCTCCGTCGACTGCCTGGACCCTGCCGCGTAGTCGCTGTTCGTGGCGGAAGACGGCGCCGGGCAGGAAGGCGGTCATGGCTTGGCTACGGCTGCGGTTCATCCTTGCCTCCCTTACTGCTGTCGGCGGTGTTGGTGGCGAGTGCTTTGAAGGCGTCCTGGCTGCTGGTCAGCGACTGGAAGGCTGTGCTTTTGTCGATGTCGCGGAAGCTGGTGAGCGGCTGTTGGAGGAAGAGGTATGCGGTGCGCGTTTCCTCTGCCCCCTTGTTGAGGTTGGGCCGTTCCTCCTGCCGCCAGGTTTCGATAATGCGCTCAACGAGGTCGTTCTCCAGTCCGCGCCCATTGACGCCCGCGACGCGCTCGCGGTAGCAGGCTGGGATGCGTCGTTCCAGCCAGGGGTCGAGAAGTGGTCGTTGGGCGCTCCACCAGCGCTTGAAGTCTTTGGAGTAGTCGGCTCCTTCCGGTGGTGGCTTCAGCGCGGGGTCACGGGCGGCGTCGTGGAGCAGCGCCAGCACGATGCC
Organism: Streptomyces sp. NPDC001832; assembly: GCF_040297265.1. Taxonomy (NCBI): domain Bacteria; kingdom Bacillati; phylum Actinomycetota; class Actinomycetes; order Kitasatosporales; family Streptomycetaceae; genus Streptomyces; species Streptomyces sp. NPDC001832. The sequence continues at coordinate 61,082 of NZ_JBEOYU010000034.1, read as the reverse complement.
GGGCAGAGTGCGTCGGGCTGCGAAGTAGGCGTATTTGTTGACGGGCACGGGGGTGACCATGCGGTCGAGCAGGCGGTGGTAGCTCAGGAAGTTGGAGAACATGGAGCGTTCGCGGCGCGAAACGGGGTCGTAGACGGTGACGACGAGGCCTGCGTGGGTTCGCCCGGCCCGGGCGGTGACCTGGATGTAGTCGGCGGCGGTCGGCGGCATGCCGGCCAGGACCAGGAGGTTGAGGCGCTCGAGGTCCACCCCGTGGCTGAGCACGCTGGTGCCGACCAGGGCGCGCAGTCGCTCTCCTCGCGGGATGTCCAGGTGCTCGCGTTGGACCCGGGCGATGGCCGCGGCGAGCTCGGGGACAGGGACTTCGCCGGTGAGCACCGCGTGCTCGACGCGGTCGAGTCCGGCGTGCTGCAGGTCGTCGGAGAGCTGGCCGAGCTCCTCGTCGAGCTGGGTGCCGTGCTGCTTGCTGTTCACATAGGCCAGGGAGACCTCGTAGGGGAAGAGGAGCCGTGGGAGGTCCGAGTCGGGCAGGCCGCGCAGGGCTAGGCGCTCGCGCAGGGCCTTGGGCTCCTCCTGGAGCCGGGCGATCTCGGTGAGGAGTTCGCCCTGCACGATCGCGGCGACGTCAGCTTTTCGGCGCTTGTGCGGAAGCACTCCGATGTGAACGCGCCGGAAGTCGGGCCGGGTCGTGGTGTAGAAGCTCTCGCCGAGTGTCCATCCCGGCGCGGGGAAGGCACGGGGACGGCGGCCGTAGAGCTGGCGGAGCTGGTCCTGATACTGCTCGATGGTGGCGGAGGCGCCCAGTACCTTGCTGGGCAGGCCACTGCCGGCTCCTGACTGGAGTTCGGCGATCATGCCTTCGTAGTGCGCGTTGAACGCGCCGAGCTCCTCCTTGAGGAGGTGCATCTCGTCCTGCACCGTCAGTGCCGGTACCGGGTCCTTGATCGGGCGGGCCGCCGGGTAGCCGCCTTTCGGCGCAGTGCAATGGTCCCGCCCGGCCGAGCAAACTCCGAAACGCGGGAAGGAGAAGTAGCCATGCTCGGCGCAGCGGTGTCTCGGCCCGTGTTGGAAAGCGGTGAACTCGGGGAACCAGCTGTGCCCCGTGAGCTTGTCGACGGTGGAGATGACGATCGCGGGCAGTGTGCGGTAAACCTCGACGTCGCTCACGTGCAGGGGCAGGATCCGCTCGCAGGCGGCGCACTCGTGATGCAGGCGGACCGCGTCGGTGTCCAGACGCAGCCGTACGCTGTCGCGCTCGCAGTAGGGGCAGGTAATCACGAGCCGGTCGCGCAGATGGTCTTCGGCGAAGGTGCCCGCCCTGGTGGCAGCGGCCTCAGTTTCCCAGCCGCGCCACCAGCCCTGCGGCCAGTGGAGATTGTTTGGGCTGCCCGTCCCGCCGGCCAGGTAGCCGAGCGCGAACGGGTCGTCGTGGGGGGATCCGATCTGGCGTTCGGCGCGAAGCGTCTCGGCCGCGATCAGCATGCGCAGGGTGCGGTCGAGTTGCTGCACGCTGAGCATGCGCAGCGGGAAGCGCAGCCAGGCGGTGACCCCTGCGTGCTTGCCTCGCAGCCGGTCGTAGAACAGGGCCGTGAGGATCAGCCCCAGGTATGCCTCGGTCTTCCCTCCGCCGGCGGGGAACCACAGCACGTCGGTGTGGTCGAGTTCAGCGCGCAGGTCCGCCCGCTGCGGGTGCTCGCGCACGGCGAGGGCCGGCAGGTGGGAGACGATGTAGACCAGCTGGAAGAGCCGCCAACTGTCGTATTTTCGGTGTTTGTTGACGCGGGCGAAGACCTCGTTGGCGAGCTGGAAGGCGAGTTTGAGGTCCGGGTCCAGATCCAGGCACTCGCGGCCGAGGCCGAACCTCCTGGCCTCGTCGTCGAACTGGGCGCGGTCGGCTTCGATGGCCTTGTAGTGCGGCAGTTGCTGGGCGGCACGGCAGGCGGCGGCGAACTCACGGGAGTAGCGGGCCATCGCGACCTCGACGGAGTCCAGGATCGGGGCCGGCTCGTCGGCGAGCTCACTCCACCGCGGGTGCCGCACCCCGGCTTGGCGGGGCACGACGGTGCGTTGGACATGGACGGGCAGGGTCTCCGTCCGCAGACCGCTGCCGTGGGGAACTGCTGCGCAGCCGGTACCGCGACCGATCACCTCCGCCAGCGCCTCCAGCCGGTAGTCGCGGGGGGCGAGGTGGAAGCGCTGGGGCACGATGCTGATGCCGTCTCCGGGAAGAACCGCGAAGCGGCAGTCGTACACGGAGAGGTCCTGCCAGTCGCTCTGTGCCGTGTCGCTTTCGTTATGCAGGGACACGCGTACGAGGTGATCGCCGCCGTCCAAGGCTTGGGCGTGCGCGGACAGCACCAGCTGGGGTGCGCAAGGGGCTGCGTCGCGGTCCATCAGTGCCGCGACATGGCTGTGGAATGCCTCCTCGTCGGCCATGGCCTCCGCAGGGAGCACGTTGCGCCTGCGCCGCCCCTGGCGGCCCTGCGGACCAGCGGTGAGCGGGCGACGGGCCTCGGTGCGGGTGAAGTGCGCATCCACCGCGCGGCGGACCGCCCGGTCCAGCACCTGCTGGGCCTCGCCGAGCACGTGCGGATCGCGTTCGCCTTCCCCGAGCGGCACTTCGATCACCAGGTCGGGCACGTGAACGTCCTGGCGGCGCCAGACGCCCAGCAGCTCTCCCGGCCGGGCCTGTGTACCGGAGGGGCCTTCGTCGCCGCGCAGGTACTCCATGTGTTCGGCGTAGCTGGCGATGTCCTCCAGGTATAGGGCGAATCGGCAGTGGACGGCGAGTTGCGCGGTCCTGCGGCCGGGGGCCGTGCTCACCCGGAAGTCGAGCGCCAGGACCGGGGGCGCCTGTGTGCCGCGCAGGGACTCGACGGGCCGACGGCTCGGGTCGGCCGTCGCCTCGTCTGGTGCCGGCACGTGCCGCGGCGGGACCGCGACAGCGGGCAGCACTCCGACGACGACGTGGTCGCGTGGTGTCCACGGGGGCGTGTGCGGGGCACCGCTGCGGTCGGCGAGCCTGTCGGCGAGGACCTGCGTCAGGTGTTCGATCAGCACCGTCTCCCGCTGGTTGTCGGCAGCGCTGTCGGGGTGCGGCGCTAACGGGTTGTTGCGGGCATCGTTCACGGCGTCTCCTGTGGTGAGCTGCTTGTGCCGCGGGGGCCTGGTACGCGGCCCAGGGCGGCCGCCGACATGCTCTTCTGGCTGCCGACGCGGCGGACGACGACCAGGTCGAATTCCTCGAGGATCTCCGAGACGTCGATCCCGGAGCACAGTGTCTTCAGCTGGCGCAGCGCGGGGCCTTCCATGCCGCGTGCGGCCTCGGTCATTGCCGCCGCCGCGGTGTGGCCCAGCGTCCGATGCAGACGGCGCAGTTCCTCCGCCATGCGGGCCAGGCGCTGCCACGTGCCTCCTGCGGTCAGGCGGGTATCCCGGGCCAGCAGGGCAACCCGGTGGATGTCTTGCGGGTCCTCCGGGGCGATGACGCTGCCATCGGCCCATTTGCTCACCGCCTGCCATGACGAGACCTCGCTCCCGAGGTTGTTCAGGGCTGTGAGCACGTCCGGCCACGACCCTCGCTGCTCGTACACGGCGGTGATGGCCTGGCGGAAGAAGCCGATCATCGTGTCCATGGCGGTCACCTCGGCGCTGTCATGCATCACCATGACGAGCCGGTCGTGGAGTCTGGACTTACCGTCGCCGCGTGCGCGCAGCAGCCGACTGCCGGGGGTGAGCGCGGCCACGGGCACCCTGGCGTAGCGCTGGCCTATGAGGACGTCGACCGGCTCGTCGCTGCGCAGCCAGAGCACCGCCCCTTCGGGTTCGGTGAGCACGGCCGTGGCCGGCACCGGGTCGTCCGCTGCTGTCGTGGCGCTGCGGCCGGGGTCCTCCGGGGTGCCGATGGCTCGGGCCGGAACGTCGTAGTCCTCAAAAAGCGCTGAGAGATCGAGGGCGAGCCAGCTGTCGTGCTGGGGTGAATCCTCTGGTGCGGAGGACGGTCCGGAGAGGTCGACAGGGCCGTACGCGACGGGCAGCGAGGGGGTCGTCGGCTCCGGTACCTCGCCCAGCCTCAGCACTGCGGCCGTCTGGCGTATCTGCTCGTGCCAGCCGCTCAACGCGCGGTCGGCCGAACGCTCCAGCCAGGTGTACTCGCTCTGCTCTACAACGGCGACGTGTTCATCGGCAGCACCGGAGAACAACACGCCGGTGCGTAAAGGCGAGGGGGCACCGAGGTGAAGCTCGAGCCTTGGCGAGGCGTCCCAGGCCAGACGTTCCGCATAGGGCATCACATGCAGAGCACCGGCTCCCCTGCCGGCGGCAGCCCCGGGCTGGGGGGCGAGCAGCAGGCAGTCGGCATCACCGCCGAGTGCGTCGGCCAGCTCCCCGGCGACAGCGGCGGCGGCGGAGCGGGAGCGGGTACGGACAAGAATGGGAGCGCCTGTCCGGCTGGCCCGTGCCCAATCGATCAGCGCAAGCAGCAGGTCCCAGCGCGGGTTGTCGTCGTACAGCAGTTCATACAGGTCCAGCACGCCACGCCGAAGGTCGGGCCATTGAGTCTCGCGGAACAGCCCCCACGGCCCGCCCCGCCCCTCCAATGTCCCTCGGGACACCGACCGGGCCAGCGCCCGTGCGCCGCTGCCGCGCCCCATCAGTACCTGCCAGGTGTCTTGCCTTCCGATCGAACCCCAGCTGCACCACAGCAGGTTGAGCAGACGCACGGCGTCGGCGACCGGCTGCGGCCAGGATTCCGACGCGCGCACACGCCGTGCTGCGACCACGCCCACCACAACCTTCCGGAGAAGCTCGGCGAGCTGCTTGTGGCGGTATACGGCCACGCTCGGCGCGACTGCCGGGCGGTGGGCGAGGAGGGCGTTACTGGTCAGCGGGCCGTACGCGGGGCGGTGCCCGAGGGTGTGCCGCACGTCGGCGCGCAGCGCGGGACTCCACGGCCATTGCGTCCAGGCCCGGCTACCGCCCGGCTGGGTGCCAAGGTCGGCCACGGCTACGACACGGGCGGCGTCGTGCTCGCTTGCCCAGGCCAGCGCGCGCTCCCAGGAATGGTCGTTGGCCATGCTGGTGCGGTCGATGACGACGGTGCCGACGCTAGTGCCCAGCGAGGGCCTGCCGAGTGCGGTGTTGAGGTAGAACAGTCCCGAGGGTGAGTCGACGGCCCTCGTGATCTTTCCCTGGAGGTCGACGACCCGGCCGTCACCGCGAATTCTCTGCATGCGCAGGGCTCGCGAGAGGTTCTGCCGGCCGATCGCGAGCTGTGCCAGCCGTACGGTGACGTTGGTGCGCAGTCCGACAACGACCACCGGCCCGACAGGGACCGGGCAGGGTGATCCGCCGGTCAGCTCTGCCCCGCGCCGTATGAGCTGGAGGTAGATCCCGATCAGCACGGCCAGGTCGTGCCGCCCGCGCGGGAGGGCCAGGTAGACGCTGCGTTGATCACTCGACAACGCGCGCAACAACAGGGTCAGGGTGGCACGATCCAGCGGGCCGAGATCAACGGTATGGCCGCGGTCGGTCATGCGAAGGGCCTGCACGCGCTCGAAGAAGTCAGCGGGACCTGCGTCAGGAGGGACGAGGCAGTCCAAATATGTCACGCGCGTCATCACCCACCTGGTATCCCCCCGCTACCTGCCGTTACAGTAACGCACATTGACAGGCCGTCACCTGCTCCAGCCCAACCCGAGGGTGGTGGATCCGGGTTCGGACCACCGGGGGCGTACACATGAACGAAAAGTCAGGAGCGGGCCTCCCTTTGGTCTCGCTTCTCGAGGCCGGGCCGGCGCCAGTGGAGTGGAGCCGGATCGCCGAGCACGAGTCATGGCGCAAGGAGTTGCACCGGCCCGCGACCTACGTTCACAAGTGGTGGGCGAGGCGCCTGGGCAGCGTCGCACGCCACTTACTGTTGGCTGCCGTGTCCGGGCCGGACGAATCCATCGCGGACGCCTCGGACAGGCTGCGGGGGCTCGTCGTCTACGACCCCTTCGCCGGATCGGGTACCACCCTTGTCGAGGCGGCCAAACTCGGGGCCGCCGCCGTCGGCCGCGACATCAACCCCGTCGCGACGCTCACCCAGCGGCAGGCGCTGCAGCCATGGGACCTCGAGGTGCTCGCGGACCTCTTCGGTCAGGTCGTCAGGAAGTGCGCCCGCCCCGTCCAGGAACTGCACCGCACCGTCTCCGATGAACCGGTCCTGCACTACTTCTGGGTGGCCCTCGCGCACTGCCCAGAGTGCGGCGAGGACGTGGAGCTCTTCACCACCCGGGTCTTCGCCCGCCATGCGTACCCGCGCAGATTCCCCCGCGCACAGGCCGTATGCCCAGACTGCCGGGGCATCTGCGTCACCGACCTGAGCAAGGACGAGAGGGGGCACTGCCCCGCCTGCGGCCTGACCTTCTCGTTCCAAGGGGCCGCCCGCGGACGGTTCATGACGTGCCGTCTCGGACACCGCACCCCTGTCATTGCCGCGCTGAACGGCACCGTCCCGGAACGACGCATGTACGCGAAACTGGTGCTGCGCGCCGACGGCAAGCGTGAGTACCGGGCAATCGACGACTTCGACCTCTACCTCTACGACAAAGCGGCGAAGTCCCTCGCCAACACATCTCCCGATGAGCTCGTACGCCCGCTCGGCACGCTGGAGGAAGGCGTCAGCACGGTCCAGGCGCTGCGCTGGGGGTACAAATCCTGGGAGCAGTTCTTCAACGAGCGCCAGCGATACAGCCTCGGGCTGATCGGCGCGGCGCTGCGCGATCTCCCCGGGGCGTCCGCGGAACGCGAGGCGCTCATCGCATCGTTCGGCAGAACCGTCGAACACCACAACCTCTTCTGCTCCTACAAGGGGGAGGGCACCGGCCCGGTCCGCTCGATCTTCCACAACCACGTACTGCGACCGGAGCGGTGCAGCATCGAAGGAGACCCTTGGGGCGCCCAGGGGGGATCGGCCGGGTTCTCCGGGGTGCTCACCCGGCTGCACAAAGCGGCCCAGTACAAGAAAACCCCGCTGGACTTCAGGGCCGAGGCCGACCGGATCCTCTCCGTCGACCAGTCCTCGCTGCCCATCGCCCGCCCCCTGAGCACGACGTGGCAGCAGTTCGTACAGGATCCCGCAACGGCCTACACCACCACCGGTGATGCCTCGCAGACAGATCTGCCCGACAACAGCGTGGACCTCATCGTCACCGACCCCCCCTACGTCGACAACGTCCACTACTCGGAACTGGCTGACTTCTTCCACGCGTGGCTCAGCGCCATGCACCCCTACCAGGGCTACCCGGACGTGCCCAGCACCCGTGCCGTCCAGGAAGTACAGAACGCCACCCCTTATGGATTCCAAGCCACCGCAGCCCTCGTCTGGCGTGAGTGCCGGCGCGTCCTCAAACCCGGCGGCTGCCTCCTGTTCAGCTTCCACCAGTCGCAGACCACGGGCTGGTGCGCTCTGATGCGGTCGCTGTCGGACGCGGGCTTCACCGTCACCACCACCCGCGCCGTGATCGCCGAAGTGGCGACCAGTCTCTCCAAGACCGCAGCGGCGGAGCCCAACCGCATCGACGTCATCGTGGTGTGCCGGGACGCCGCGGACACGTCTGCCGGGGCAGCCCTCGACCTTGACCAGGCCGCCGCGGAGGCGCTTTCGGAGATCCAGGGCCTCCGGGGCGCCGGGCTGCGGGTGGGCCCCGGCGATGTCCGCACCGCCGTACGCGCCGCAGTCCTCGCGACAGGAACACAACAGGCAACCGCCGACTGGGAGACCCTGCAAGCAGAAGCAGACCAACGAGCCACGGCGGCGGTAGCGGAATTCAACACCACCTGACCTGGTCCGGGCCGCGCTCGCCCGGACCGGCAGCCCCGACGCGCGAGGCGTGGCGGTGGAAACCGCGAACCGACTACAAGGCCGCGAGTTCGAAGCCGTCATCGTCGTGCACCCGTTGTCCGGCCGTCGGGACGCCACGGCCTTCCACCTCAAGGCTGGGCGGCTGTGCGTGCTCGCCTCCCGTCACCGGCAAGCGTGCATCGTGGTCGCCCGCGAGGGCATCGCCGATCTTCTGGACAGTACCCCTCGACCGACCCGGTGCTGGGAAGCCAACCAGATCAGGCTGGACAAGCTTGCCCAGCACCGCGTCGCCGCCTGCGCGGGTGCCTGTGCTCGGGGTGAAATTCCAGCAGGATTCGCAAATTCATTCGTTCTTCGGGTTTTGTCAGTGCCGGTTTCTACAGTGAATTCATCTGCTGTCTTCAGAGCGGGACAGATGTTGCATGCGATCGGGGGGTTGTGTGGATTTCGACCAAGTCACAGCGCTTGTCCGCCATCCGGCGTGGGTCTTGCTGCGAGCGGACAACGCCACTTTGGTGCTGTCGTTCTGCGGCACGGTGTTCGTCGACGAGAACGCGCGCGGTGTGCCGGAATCCGTACTGGAGTCCCGGCTGGACGACCGGCTCTACCTCCTCAACGAGGAAAAGCCCGGCTCGTTTCCCCGGCCCGCCGGCACCTATCTGGCGGAGTGGACGAAGAACGGCTGGCTGCGCAAGTACTACCCAACGGGGGAGGACGAGGCGCATTTCGACGCGACTGCGGCACTCGAGAAGGCCGTGGCCTGGGTGCGGGACCTGCCCGCACGTTCGTTCATCGGAACCGAGTCCCGCCTGAACACCATCGTCGCACTTCTGCGGCAGATGGCGTTCGGAACGGAGACCGATCCGCAGACACGCATCGATGAACTGCGCCGGGAGCGTGACGCAATCGACGCCCAGATCGCACGGCTGCGCGCCGGTGAGGTCGACATGCTGTCCCCGCTCGCACTGCTGGACCGCTACCAGCAGGTGGAAAGCACCGCGGTCGAACTCCTGCGGGACTTCCGCGAAGTGGAGGCCAATCTTCGGCAACTAGACGTACGTCTGCGCCACCAGGTCGCCACCGCCGAGGGCGGGAAGGGAGAGCAACTGGCCTCGTTCCTGCTAGACCGAGACGAGATCGCCCGGTCGGATCAGGGGCAGAGCTTCCAGGCGTTCTTCGACTACCTCCTCTCCCCCCGCCGCCAGCAGGAACTATGGGAACTGCTGCAACAGGTCAACCAGCTGCCGCAGTTGGAAGACAGGGCCAACCAGAGCCTACTCAAGATCCCCTTCGCCTGGCTGGAGGCGGCCGAGAACACCCAGGACACGGTCCGGCAGCTGACCGAGCAGCTGCGCCGCTTCCTGGCCGACCGCAGCCGAGCAGAGGACCGCCGCGTACTGGCGCTGGTGCGCTCCATCCAACGTCACGTCACCGCCCTGGAAGGCCAGGCAGACCTGCCCGGCATGGCACTAGACGTCCCACGGGCACATCTGACGCTGCCGATGGAGCGACGACTGTACATGCCGGTCGAACGCATCGAGCTGGACACCGCCGCGGTGGAGGAGTCCGACGACGCGGAGGTGGACATCTCCGAGCTCTTCTCCGGCGTCCACGTCGACACCGAGGCGCTGACCGGTCATGTCCTGGAGGCGGTCGCCGCAAGCCCGAGCGGCCAGGCGAACCTGGCCGCCATCGTCGACGACCACCCGCTGACCCTGGGGCTCGCGGAACTGCTCGCCTACTTCCAGGTGGAGCACCCCGGCCTGGACACGATCGTGGACCCGAACCACACCGACCTCCTGGTCTACCCGCGCGTCCACGTGCCCGGGCACACGCAGGCGAGAGTGCCGCACGTGACGTTCGTACGCGACGAAGGCGGCACCGCCGCCGGAAAGGCGGAGCAGGAATGAGCGACGCCCTGACCGTCCCCGTGGTCCACCTGCTGAAAGCGGGTGTGCTTTATCAGAGCGATGCACCTGCCGTCTGGGAGCAGATCGTCAGCCATCAGGCGGCGATCGGCGACTACCTCAGCGTGATCGGCCTTGATGTCGTCATCGACCGCGCCGAGGGCTACGCCTACGTCCGACAGCAGGATCTCGATTCCCGTGACGACGGCGTCCCGGTGCCGCGGCTGGTCACCCGCCACCGGCTCTCGTTCCCCGTCAGCCTGATGCTCGTCCTGCTGCGCGGGCGACTCGCGGACAGCGATGCCGACGCCGCCGACCCGCGCCTGGTACTCACCCGCGACGACCTGGTCGAGATGATCCGCAGCTTCCTCCCGCCCCGCAGCAACGAAGCCCAGCTCGTCGACCAGATCGACGCCCACATCAAGAAGCTCGTCGACCTCAAGGCACTGCGCCAGACGAAACAGACCAGTACCTACGAGGTCCGCCGCCACATCAAGGCCCTGGTCGACGCCCAGGCCCTCCACGACTTCAACGACCTGCTCGCCACCTACCGCGACGCTGCCTCCACCACGGCCAAGGACGACACATGACCCTCACCACCGACCCGGCAGCGCTCATCCCACGGCAGGCAACGACCGCAGAGCCGGCCGGCACGTTCGACGTCGGCCCCGGTTACCGGCTCGCCCGCCTGGAGGTGCTCAATTGGGGCACCTTCCACCGCACCACCTGCACCTTCACCATCGACGGGCACTGCGCCCTGCTCACCGGGGGCGTGGGATCGGGCAAGTCCACCCTCGTGGACGCGCTCACCACGCTGCTGCTGCCCGCCCACAAGATCGCCTACAACAAGGCGGCGGGCGCCGACGCCAAGGAGCGCGACCTGCGGTCCTACGTCCTGGGCCATCACAAGAACGAGCGCGTCGAGGCCTCCGACACCACACGCCCTGTGGGACTGCGCGACCACACGTCGTACAGCGTGATCCTGGGCGTCTTCACCAACTACGCCCTCGGTACCCACCTCACGCTCGCCCAGGTCTTCTACTGGACATCCCCGACCAGCACCGGGCAGCCCGAGCGGTTCTACCTCACCGCCGAGGCACCGCTGTCCATCGACACCGATTTCACCGGCTTCGGCACCGACATCACCGACCTGCGCCGGCAGCTGAAACAGCGCGGGGCCACTATCCACGGCAGCACATACACCCAGTACGGCAAGGCACTGCTCAGAGGCATGGGCATCCCCAGCCTGCAGGCCCTGGACCTGTTCCACCAGACGGTGTCGATGAAGGCCGTGGGCAGCCTGGACGAGTTCGTCCGCGAGCGGATGCTGGAGCCGTTCGACGCGAAAACGGCCGTCGACAAGATCGTCGCCCACTTCGACGCGCTCACCGCCAGCCACAACGAAGTCGTCCGAGCCCGCCGGATGATCGAGGACCTAACGCCGATCGTGGTGGCCTGCAACCGGTACGACACCGTCCAGGGGGAGATCACCGCCCTGGACAAGCGCCGCAGTGCCGTCCCCGCGTTCTTCGCCCAGCACCGCCACCGGCTCCTCACGACACGTCACACCGCGCTTATGTCCGATGCGGCGGAACTGGAGGAACTGCAGTCCACTCGCGAGCGGCAGCTGGAGCAGCTGCGCGGGACGGCCGACGGCCTGCGGCGCCGTATCGACGGCGCCGGCGGGGAGAAGCTCATCTCCCTGACCGGCCGGATCGACGAGCTCGGCCGCGAACGCGAACGGCGCCGCAAGCGCGCCACCGAGTACGGCGCCTGGCTCGCGCAGGCCGGCATGGATCCCGTCACCGACGCCGCCTCCTTCCGCGAGCGCACCGACCAGATCTCCACCACCCGCTCCCGGGCCGAGGAACAAGAGCAGCGGGCCCGCGGGAAACTCGACGATCTCGCCATCGCGCGCCACGACAACACCACCGCGACCGACGCGCTGCGGCGCGAGATCACCAGCCTGCAGCAGCAGCGCTCCAGCATCCCCGCCCAGCTGCTGGCCCTGCGCCGCGAACTCGCCACCGCCGCGGGCGTCTCCGACGAGGTCCTGCCGTTCGCTGGCGAGCTGATCCAGGTCCGCGACGACGAATCCGAGTGGGCCGGCGCCGCCGAGCGCGTACTGCACGGGTTCGCCTTGTCCCTGCTGGTCCCACACGCCCACTACGACACCGTCTCGGCCTGGGTCAACGGCCGTCACCTGGGCCTCAGACTGGTCTACTACCAGGTCCCCGCGCACACACCCCTCACCATGCTGCCGGACGACCCCACCCTGCTGACCGGCAAACTCCAGCTCAAATCCGACAGCTGGGCCCGCGACTGGCTCGCCGCGCGGCTGCGCTCGCGTGCCGACTACCTGTGCGCCGAAGACCTGGACGCATTCGCCCGCGCGACCCGGCCCGCCGTCACCCGGCAGGGCCTCATCAAGGGCGGCGCAGGCCGCCACGAGAAGAACGACACCCATCGCATCGACGACCGGCGCAACTGGGTGCTGGGCTGGAGCAACCAGGCCAAGCTCGACGCTCTCCTCGCCGAGGCCACCCGCCTTACCCGCGAGAGTGCCGACATCACCACGGCCACCCGGGAACTCGAGAAGCAGCAGCGGGCCCGCGCCGGAACCGGTGCCGCTCTCACCCTGCTGGCCAGCGTCGACACCTACGCGGAACTCAACTGGCAGAGCACCGTCGCGGACATCGAGCAGTTCGAGCAGCAGAAGAGCGCCCTGGAAGCAGAAGCCGGTCTGGACAAGCTCACCGCGCAGCTCCGGCGGACCGAGGACGAGATCGTACAGAGCAGCAAGACGTTCACCACGGGGCAGGAGGAGCTGGGCGGCCTGCGCCGCGACGTCCAGCACATCGCCGACCTGCTGGGCAGGACCACCACGTTCCTCGCGAAGTGCGACCTCGACGGCATGGCGGAGCACGAGGAAGCCCTGAGGAAGTTCCTGCCCGCAGCCGACGGCGACGGCCTCTTGGAGATGCTGGACGACGCCGAGCGCCATGCCGAAGCACGTCTGCTGCGCAGCAGCGGCAGTCGTCACGAGGCCCTGCGCCACGCCAGCAGCCAGGCAGCGGGGCTGATGACCGCCTTCCGCGGCAGGTACCCGGTCCACACCGCCGAGTTGGACAACACCATCGAATCCGCCGACGGTTACCGCGCGTTGCACAGCCGGCTCACCGGCGATGACCTGCCCCGATTCGAGGAGCAGTTCCTCCTGTACCTGCGCACCAACGTCATCCGCGACATCGCTTCCTTCCAGGCCCATCTCGGCGCACAGGAGCAGCAGATCCGCGAGCGCATGGACGTGATCAACACCTCGCTGGCCGGCATCGACTACAACCCGGGCCGCTACATCCGGCTCAACGCCGCCCCCACGCCGAACAAGGAGGTCCGCGAGTTCCAGCACGACCTGCGCGCCTGCACCAGCGAAGCGCTCTCGAATGATGCCGATGACGCGTACACCGAAGAGAAGTTCCTCCAGGTCAAGGCGCTCCTCGACCGCTTCAAGGGCCGCGCGGAGCACGCCCGTCTCGACAGGGAGTGGACCGTCCGGGTCACCGACGTGCGGCGCTGGTTCGTCTTCTCCGCCAGCGAACTCAACCGCGAGGACGACGCCGAGTACGAGGTCCACTCCGACTCCGGCGGCAAGTCCGGCGGGCAGAAGGAAAAACTCGCCTACACCATCCTCGCGGCTTCCCTCGCCTACCAGTTCCGCATCGACCCCACCGCCGCCAAACCCAAGACGTTCCACTTCGTCACCATCGACGAAGCCTTCGGGCGCGGCGACGACCCCTCCGCCCACTTCGCCCTCGACCTGTTCCAGCGCCTGGGCCTGCAACTCCTCGTCGTCACCCCGCTCCAGAAACTCCACGTCATCGAGCCCCACGTCACCCGCGTCGGCTACGTCGACCGCCCCGACAAGACCCGTTCCCGCCTGAACAACCTCACTATCGAGGAGTTCCGCGCCCACAAGCAGGCAGCAGCCCAGCAGGCGAACCAGCCCCCGAAGGAGCAAGCGTGACCCCGGCAGAATGGACCCGCCCCGAGCATGTGGTGGAAACCCTGCGCCGCAAGTGGACCAGCGGCCGCTATCTCACCGCCGCGGCGGGCAATCACCCATTCGAACCCATCGGAGTACCGCTGAAGGGCCCGACCGCGGCCGACGCCCTGCAGCACTACGAGCAGGCACTCGCCTGGGCCCAGTGCTGGGCCCCCGACCGAAACCCCCATCTGCGCATCCAGACCAAAACGATCGGAGGCCGCAACGGCGCCCCGTCGAATACCGTCCCAGCCCGAGCCTGGGTCGACACCCGCGACCGCCTCTGGACGCTGCTCCGCGTCACCACCCAGGTCGACTACTTCCACACCCTGCACGAGCAGACCGCACGCCAGGACCCCGGCATCGCACGGTGGATGGCCGACCACCCCATGAAGGTGCTCGTCCACGCCGCAGACTGGCACCAGCTCGTACTCACCACGTGCTGGATCCGCGACCACGACACGAAAGCGGTCTACCTGCGCGAGATCGACACCCCGGGCGTGGACACCAAATTCATCGAGACCAACAAAGGAATCCTCGCCGAACTCCTCGACTGTGTGCTCCCTGAAAGCCGCGTCAACACCAGCGCACCGAAAAGCGATCTCGTCGCCCGCTACGGCTTTCGCACCAAACCCATCTACATCCGCCTGCGCTACCTCGGCGCCTCTCCCCTGCCATTCAGCGAACTCACCGTCCGTGCCGAGGAACTGGCCAACTGGCCCACCGGGGTACGCACCGTCTTCGTCCTCGAGAACGAGATCACCTACCTCTCGCTCCCGCCGGTCCCCGACGCCATCGCCATCCTCGGCTCCGGATACGCCGCCGCCCTGCTGCGTCACCTGCCCTGGCTCGACGACGTCGACCTCTGTTACTGGGGCGACATCGACACCCATGGCTTCGCCATCCTCAACCAGGTCCGAGGACGCTTCCCGCACACCACGTCACTGCTCATGGACCGCGCCACCCTCCTCGCCCACGAGTCCCACTGGGGCCGGGAGAAGAGCCAGGCACGCGGCGGCCTGACACACCTCACCCCCGAGGAGGCCCACCTCGATCAGGATCTGCGGACCGGCGCCTACCGGCCGCACCTGCGCCTGGAGCAGGAGCGCATCGCCATCACCGCCGTGCGAGAGGCTATGACACAGCACCAGAGATGACACTTGGCGCCGCGAACACCAAACGGCCGCAGACCAGGAGTGGTCGAGGACGAGACCACGCCGGCCGGCCGGTCCGCGGCTCTCTGCGCTCCGCCCTCCGCCTCTACCGTGCCCGCGGTGCACGGGGCGCGGCCAAGATCGACGAACGCACGCGCCCGAATCTTCGTCACCCGCCAGCACTGGCCAGCAGCCGGCCAACCCTCCGCAGCCTGACGGCAACACCCCCGCCTCGCGGTGAACCGCTGGCAGCTGCCGAGGGCGTGAACGAGGACATCCACTGCCGGATCCACGACGCCGACAGCAGAGCTCTACTGGGGTCTGTACGGGCCACGGTGGCACGCTGAGAGCTGGGGTGGCCACTGCTGGCGTGTCGAAGATGCCAGCCCGGGCCGCAACCGGGTCATCCGCGCTTACGACGACCCGGTGGGGCCGGTCTTCGACCGGCCCGCGGGACCGCAACGCGTTCAACGCCCGCCGCCAGAGTGCGCCCCCAGCCCCACACCCGTCGGTCGACAGCCACACCTTCATAGCGGTCGGCGACTGGGCGGGCTGCTGCTCAGGTCGTCATGAGGCGGTGGTAGTCCTCGACCTGCTTCGCCAGGTCGTCTTCGGGGATGCCGGTGAAGGCGCTCATCTGGGCGTAGGACAAGCCGGCCCGGCGTCCGACCAGCGCGAACTCGTGTAGGGCCTGGTTGATCCGGGCCCTGGCGCCTGCGAGGGAGACCATGCCGAGCTCGACCCCATCAGCGGCCAACAGCGTCCCTTCGATCTTCAGCTCCGCCAGGTCGCGCGCCGCACTGCTGATCAGGTAGGTCACGAAACTCGGCATGTCGGAAGGTACGTTGCCCGCCCAGGACTGCTCGTGTGATTGCGGCGAGGCGCCGGAAGCATGCTGGGGGCGGCGGCCGGTGATGTACTCCCACACCCACCGGTAGGACAGCGGAAGTCTGCTGGTGCGAAGACTCAGCTCCTCGTACAGCTCGAAGGCCGAGCGGCGTTCGGCAGGCGCCTTGGCCTGGTCTTCGGCGAGCAGCGCGTCCAGAAGCTGACGGGCCTCGCCCAGCTGCTCCTCGTCGGCCGGGAGAGAATGCGGCAGCGGCAGCACGGTCGAGATCGCCTCCATGACCGTCTGGCGGGATACACCGTGGCGGGCGGCCAGGGATCTCGGCAGCCTGTCGCCGCCGCGGTGGTCGCGGCGGATCGCTTCGAAGAGTCCTGTCCCTGGCTCGGCCATCATCTGCTCCTGTTTTCCCTCGGTTGGTTGGATTCCTGCACGCTTCATGCTGCCCGGCCGGGTGCTGGTGTGCCGCCCGCGTCAGGACGCATGGCGGCTGGCCGCCCGGAACGCGAGGTGGAGGCGGCGAAGTGCCGCTTCGGGTCCGGTGCCTGGTGCTCGTACAGGCCGCAGGCGTGGGCTGCTTCGGTCAGAGCCGCGTGGTCCCAGGACCTGATGTGGGGCGTGGCAGTGTTATCCGCACGCCCCTCCAGCTGCCTGAAGTGACAGGCTGCCTCGATCAAGTCCACTGCCCAGGACGGTGTCTGCATCTCCCGGCCACGGCCCGCTCGGGCCGGGAGGTCCGTCTGGGCGGCGAAAACCCGCACCGCCAGCGCCGCGGCGTGGACGGGATGGGCGATGCGCGCGTGCAGTCGGTGCGCGAGGAGCTCGGTCGGCTCGTCGGGCTCGGGCGGGAAGCGGCCGGCGGCGGGCAGCGGGAGCACCACGCGGCCCAGGCGGCGGGCCGCTGCCTCGATGTGGCCGCGGCCGGGCGCACGGCGGGTGGGCAGCAGGAAGCACGGCTCGCCCTCGTCGGGCGGGAACTGCGCGTTTGCCTCCCACCACGCGAACCGGCCGGCGACCGGCGGTGGAGCAGGCGCGGGAGCGGCCACGGCGCGGCGGGCCGCGTCCAGGGTGTGCACCGCTTCATGCGGGAGGGCGACGAGCGCGGTGGCCAGGGCGGGCGGCAACGGGCCGTGGCACAGCAGAGTCAGACGGATTTTGGTGAGCTCCCGCAGGGCGAAGAGGTGCTCGAAGTGCCGGGAGCTGATGCGATGGGCCCGGGTGACGACGACATGACCGATCCGCAGCGCGGATATCCAGGCGGCAACCGCGCGCCAGGCGGTCTCGGTGTTGCCACTCCAGTAGGTGCCGTCCTCGTTACCAGCCGACGCGAAGTGTTTACCCATGCTGCGCAGCAGGTCGTGGGCCAGGGAGGCGGGAGCGCTCGCCACCGGGGTGGGGTGGACGGTGATGCGGCCCCGCGCGGGGGTATGGGCGGCCAGCGCGGCAGCCATGAAGGCGTAGTCATCGTTTGGGTCGTGCACCACGGTGAGCGGGGGCAGGCCGGGGCTGGTGTGGCTGGGTGACCATGTGGGCTTCCACGCTCCGGTGGTGGTGGCAGGCATGGTGGTCGTACGAGGCATCGGCATCATCGCGGCCTGGGTGGTGGTGTCGGGTCAGCAGCGGGCACCGACGCGCAGCCGTCTGCGGCGGCCTCTGCGTCCGTGAGGGGGCGGGCGGCGAGGGCGAACAACACGTCCGGGTGGGCAGTCGGCTGTTCGCCGGAGAGGGCGGGCAGACGCCGGTTGGCCAGACGCGGGATCTGCTCGGCGGGCAGGTCGGGGATATGGCCGCAGGCGGTGTGGTACAGCAGGCGGGTCAGGGCGGCGGCCTCGCCGGGGGCAAGAGAGGCTGCGGTGTGGCCGCAGTTGTGCAGGTTCTGCCGCTGCTTCCAGGCAGGGTCGGTGGACATCCGCTCGGCCTCGGGGCGGGAGAACCTGTGGCGGCCCCTGGCGCGCAGTAGGTCCAGCGCGAGGTAGGCCAGGCTGGTGGTGTGCGGGGTGGGGTCGACGGTGATCCGGCCGCGGGCGGGATCGGCCCGCTGGTAGGCGGCTCGGTGTACCGCGTGGTCGTCGTCGCCGTCCAGCAGCAGCCTCACAGGTCGCGCCGCCGGGGTGGTTGGCGGTGCAGCGGCCCGTGCAGGGGCGGGGGCAGGTGTGGGGGTGGTCATGGGCGGCGTCCGCCATCGACCCGGTCCGCCACGGCGTGCAGCAGATCCTGATCGGGTGTGCTCGCTTTGGTGGCGGCCAATGCTCGTTGGGTGTGGTGGGTGAGCACGGCCCAGCGGCGCAGAGCGCCGTCGGCGATACGGGCGTCCAGCGCCTTGAGGTCGTCGGGCGGGACACTCTGCCACACGGGGTGCAAAGCGTGAGCAGCCTTCGGGACCTGGTCGCGGGTGAGCGGAGGGATCTGAAGCCAGCCGGCGCACCGGGAGGCGAGCATCCGCTGGGCGCGCAGGGAGCGTTCGCCGCGCGCCTGGGCGATCAGGACCACGCACAGCCCCTGGGGGAGGTCGTCGTGGAGGAAACGCAGGTACTCAAAGCAGGACGCCGACAGCCGGTGGGCGTCCTCGACCACGACGATCCGCGGCCCTTGGACCAGGGCGCGGCGGATCAGCGTGTCGGCGGCCCCGGGGTCGGCAGGCGGCTCACCGTGGAGCTTCAGTTCCTTGTGGAGGGCGGCGCGCAGGTCCGCCGGGGCCGGCTGGGCCCGGAAGTCCAGTGGCAGCAGCTCACCGACCCGGCGGGCGGCGGTGTGGACGGCGAAGGTCTTGCCGACCCCGGCCGCACCCAGCACGCACACGAACCGGCCCTGGGCGTAGGCGTCAGCGAGCGCATCGCCGACGGCGAGCATGCTCGGGGTGAGCAGGGTGCGTAGCCCCGGAGTCTGTAGATAGTGCAGGCCGGGTGGAGCCGTTTCTTCCATGATGGCGAAGGGCTCGGCTGCGGCGTCCGTGCCCCAGATGGGCGAGGGCGGAGGCGGAGAGGTCAGCACCGTTTCAGGGCCCAGTCCACGATGCGGTCGTCGACCGTGTCGGCCTTGAAGTGCTCCATGCCCTTGATCACGTGTTTGGTGACCTTTACCCACTCACGGAAAGAACCAAGCGCGTACTGGGTGTCGACCCTCCTGAGCAGCGCTTCGTCCGCACTCCTCCACACCGGGTGCGAGTCGGGCACGGTCTTGAGGATCTCGTCCTCGGTCATGGCGAGGATCTCCAGGCGGATGTAGATCCGCGAGGCCAGCGCCGGGTCGCTCTGCAGCGTCTCGTAGGCCTCCCGGCCGCCGACGAACAGGATGGCGGGCTTGGGGTCGCAGGTATCCCACAGCTTGCGCAGGAACTCGAAGTTCTCCCGTCGGTATTGCTGGGCCTCGTCGCACACGATCACATACGGGCGCCGGGGCAGGGTCTCGCGCAGCAGCTTGTCGAACGCGGTCGGGGTGCCCGGCATCTTGCAGGAGAGTCTCATCTGATGAAACAGCTCCTCGCGCAGGTCCTTCGGCCCTGGGCGGGAGCGGGCGAAGTCCAGCGGGAGGATCAGATCGGGGTTCATCTCCTGGATCGTGGCCCGGGTACCGAAGCTCTTGCCGAGCCCCGCGTCGCCGTAAATCACCGACAGCGCCCGCGACTCGACGGTGTCGACGACGGTGTCCTTGATCTGCAGCAGCGTGTCGGTGGCGACCAGCGATGAGTCCTCAAGACCGAGGAAGAACTGCGGGCGCAAATCCGGGCGGCGTACCGCCGCCCCGGTCGGCTGCGGCGCGGGTGCGGTGGATGTCACGTGTCCTCCGAGGATGGCTGAGAGGGGGCAGAGATCTGGCCGGGGCGTGCCCAGCCAGCCGGGATAGGGGTCAAGGGCTGATAGGGCTCTTCGCGTCGGCGGTGAGCAGCAGGCGCTCGTCGGTTGGTACCCGCGAGTTCGGCGAGCGCCTCCTCTCTGGTCATGCGGATTGCCTGGACGGGTAGTTGGGGTTCGGTAGCCGGCAGATAGCGGTCGCGCCTGCGTTCGCCGGAACGCTGCAGCGCTTTGCGCAGTTCAGCACTGTGCTCCTTACGGTCCTCAAGGACTTTGGTGCGCAGTTCCTTGGTGGCTTCGTCGCTGAGGAAAGCCCGGCCCAGGTAGCGGTTGCCGCGGAAAGTGTGCAGGTCGATCTCGTGGCTGTGATGCGGCATCCACCGGACCCGCACCTCAACCCCGATCCGGCCGACTCCGTTCTCAGGCATGTAGTAACGGCCTGAGAACTCGACCCCGTGGCTGGTGATCTTCCGGGGCCGGTGGTCGCTCTCCAGCATGAAGGCACGCAACTCGGCCGGAGCAGGCTCGGGCCGGATCTCGGTGGGGTCGGCCATCCACGCCTCAAGCGGCGTCAGCCCCGTGCGCTTCACGACGTGC
Organism: Streptomyces sp. NPDC001832; assembly: GCF_040297265.1. Lineage (NCBI taxonomy): Bacteria > Bacillati > Actinomycetota > Actinomycetes > Kitasatosporales > Streptomycetaceae > Streptomyces > Streptomyces sp. NPDC001832. The sequence continues at coordinate 40,901 of NZ_JBEOYU010000034.1, read as the reverse complement.
TTGGTGTTGTGTTCGGTGACCCATTCACGCAGCAGGTTGACGAACGCCTCGAAGGTCAGTGGTGGGTCCTGGTCGCCGACGCGGCTCACGTGATCAAGGCGGGGTGCTTTGGTGTAACGGGGCAGGTCGGCGAAGAAGCGGGTCATGCTGGTGCGGTTCAGCCGCTCGATACCGCCTTTGTGGCGTGCGCTGCGCACCCGGTGTATCGGCACACCGAGGAGCCCGAAGGATCGCCGGACGGTCTTGGACAGAAAGTCGGCACCGCCGTCGACCCGTACCAAGTGCGGCAGTCCACCGGGCGGTCCGTAAGGGTCCTCCCGCAGTACCGCCGAGCGCATGGCCGCCAGGACCGATCCGCGGTGCGCCGAACCGGCGGTGACTGCCCAGCCCATCACGTAGCTGGTGCCGCGGTCCTCGAACCATGTGACCCATGCGTTCGACAACGTACTGTCGGGCATCATCAGAACAAGCGGCGCCTGCTTGTGATCGCCCTCCCATACCTGGTTCCGGGCTACCGCAGGCCGTTGGAAAGCGGGGTCGAAGCCGCGGGCGGCCGGAATGCCCTCCCGAAGGCCCGCCATGAAACCGGGGTCGAGGTCACGGGCGATGGCGTCGTGCAGCGTGGTCAGACCGATCGGCTTCTCCCCAGCCGCCTTGGCCTCACGCACCAGATACTCGTGGGCGCGCTTAACGTTGCCCCGGTAGTCGGCGAGGACATCGATGATCTCCTCGGTGATCCGGATCCGCCTACGCTCAGGCTTCTCCGTGCTGCCGGTCTCCTCGGCCTGCGCCAGCCAGCGCCACACCTGCCGCACGCTGACGTCCACTGACTCGGCGACCAGTCTCACATGCGCGGTGGTCAACTCCCCCGCCCCACGCAACCGCAGCAGCCGGGCCACAGCAGCGGGCCGCAACTCGTCCCGATGCCGCCCCAAGCCCGCCTCCGAGGCGCTCATCAGTCTCCTCACCGGTGCCGGCACCCGCGAAGGCGGCGGGCGGATAACGGCACGGTGATCACGTACAGCCTCCAACAACGAACAACGTTTGCTAACAGGGCAGTTCAGCCAGACGCGTGTGTGACGGATGCGTCTGATGCGAGGCTACGAGCCGCACATGGGCTTCCCGCCCAGCCACCCACTCGGACGGGTGACAGCAGAACATTCCCGCCAGTTCGATGGACGCGCATGCTAACGAGCCCTCGAAACTGCTGCGGGAATCTGGACCAGCCAGGCCCCGCGGCACCTGCCAGAAACCGCCGGACACACACCTCCGCCCAGGTGGCTCCATGAAGACCAGGAAGACAAAGGAGACACGGCGAACACGACACCGGCCGATACGGCCTCACGTCACCGAAATACTCGGCAAACTGTCACCATGATCGACTGATCCAACCGCCGCTGAACAGCACGAATACACCTACACATCAGTGACATACAACGCCGAACACCTCAGCGACATCACGGCCGAACCTCACATCCCTACCCTGGAGTGATGGAAGTGCAAGGTCTACTGGCACTGCTTGGAGCAATTCTCGGTGGAACTCTAGTTCTCTTAGGTGACTTCATTCGACGCAGAGTCGAAAAGCGAAAGGAGGAAGTGAATCGGCTCGTAGAAGTGAGTTCACGGCTCTCTTCCATGTACAACCGGCTGTGTGGGCAGCTACTTGACGCTGCTATAGCTGGTGTAGCGGCGTCAGATCTGGCCATTGCAGATCCGCTCCGCTACGAAATAACAACCCAGTTCTTCATGACTCCTGGTAGCGAACAACTTCGCTCCCACGCTTCCCGTTTGATCGACGCATACAACCGACTTCAGGATTCATACGGGCAAGAGTCGACCTGGGATGCTGCTCGCGATGAACACGGCTTAGCTGTGCGCGAGTTCGAAGCTGCTGTTCGCGCCATCGTGCATCGCCATCACATCTGAAGCTCCACTGAGGATTCCTGATCGTCGAGCTTGGATAAGTAAGGGGATCTTTGTGATTCATCTCAAAGAACACCAAGTAGATCAGAAGTCGGCGTTTAGAAATTGGGTGGGATTTCCTGCAAGGTCATCTGTGCCCCCTCAGGGTGCCCGGGGCACGATCGTGTCAGCGACCGGCTCGGGTAAGACGATCACAGCCGCCGCGTGCGCGCTGGAGTCGTTCGCGGACGGCCGGATCCTCGTGACCGTGCCGACCCTGGACCTGCTCGCGCAGACCGCCCAGGCGTGGCGGGCGGTGGGCCACCGGGCGCCGATGGTCGCGGTGTGCTCGCTGGAGAACGACGCGGTCCTCAACTCGCTGGGGGTGCGCACCACCACCAACCCGATCCAGCTCGCCCTGTGGGCCGGGCACGGGCCGGTCGTCGTGTTCGCCACGTACGCCTCCCTCGTGGACCGCGAGGACATCGACGCACCCGAGAGCCAGCGGAAGGTTCGCGGGCCGCTGGAGGCCGCTCTGGCGGGCGGGGAGCGCCTGTACGGGCAGCAGATGGCCCCGTTCGACCTCGCGATCGTCGATGAGGCGCACGGAACCACTGGTGATCTTGGGCGGCCGTGGGCCGCGATCCACGACAACCAGCGGATCCCCGCCGACTTCCGGCTCTACCTCACCGCCACCCCGCGCATCCTCGCCGCGGCCCGCCCACAGAAGGGCACCGGCGGCCAGGAGGTGGAGATCGCGACCATGGCTGACGACCCGGAGGGCACGTACGGTGCCTGGCTCGCCGAGCTCGGGCTCTCGGAGGCGATCGAGCGCGAGATCCTCGCCGGTTTCGAGATCGACGTCCTGGAGATCCGCGACCCCTCGCCGGTCCTCGGGGAGTCCGAGGAGGCGCGGCGCGGCCGGCGCCTGGCACTCCTGCAGACCGCACTTCTAGAGCACGCGGCGGCGTACAACCTGCGTACGGTCATGACGTTCCACCAGAAGGTCGAGGAAGCCCGCGCGTTCGCGGACAAACTCCCCGAGACCGCTGCCGAGCTGTACGTGAACGATGCCTCGAACGAGGACCTGGCGGCTGCGGACCGGCTGCCGAAGTCGTCGATCGACGCGGCGTTCTACGAGCTGGAGGCCGGCCGCCATGTTCCGCCGGACCGGGTGTGGTCGGCGTGGCTGTGCGGCGACCACCTCGTCAGTGAGCGGCGTGAGGTCCTGCGCCAGTTCGCCAACGGCATCAACGCAGCCGGGCGCCGGGTCCACCGCGCGTTCCTCGCCAGCTGCCGCGTGCTCGGGGAAGGCGTCGACATCACCGGCGAGCGCGGGGTGGAGGCGATCTGCTTCGCGGACACCCGCGGCTCGCAGGTGGAGATCGTGCAGAACATCGGCCGGGCGCTGCGCCTCAACAAGGACGGCTCCACCAAGGTCGCCCGCATCATCGTCCCGGTGTTCCTGGAGCCCGGCGAGGACCCCACCGACATGGTCGCCAGTGCCAGTTTCCGCCCCCTTGTCGCGGTCCTCCAGGGCCTACGTTCGCATGACGAACGTCTGGTCGAGCAGCTCGCTTCCCGCGCGCTCACCAGCGGGAAACGCAAGGTCCACGTCCGACGTGACCAGGACGGGCAGATTGTCGGGGCCGGTGGTGAGGGTGACGGCGAGGACCAGGAGGACGACGACACGCAGACCGCCGCCGAAGCCGTCCTGCTCCACTTCTCCAGCCCGCGCGACGCGGCGACGATCGCGGCGTTCCTGCGGGCCCGGGTGTACCGGCCGGAGTCGCTGGTGTGGCTGGAGGGCTACCAGGCCCTCATCCGGTGGCGGGCAGAGAACGAGATCACCGGCGTCCATGCCGTTGCCTACGACGTCGAGGTCGAAGTGGGGGTCACGAAGGGTTTTCCGCTTGGCCGATGGGTCCATCAGCAGCGGAAGGCGCTGCGGGCGGGTGAGCTGGAGGAGCGGCGCAAGACCCTGCTGGACGCCCCGGAAGCCGGGATGGTCTGGGAGCCGGGCGAGGAAGCGTGGGAGAACAAGCTCGCCGCGCTCCGGTCCTACCGGCAGGCCACCGGGCACCTCGCGCCCCGGCAGGACGCCGTGTGGGGCGACCCGGCTGGCGACAGCCCCGTACCAATCGGGCAGCACCTGGCCAACCTCCGCCGGAAGAGCGGCCTCGGGAAGGACCCGAAGCGGGCGGAGGAGCGCGCAAAGCAGCTGGCCGCGGTCGATGAGGACTGGAACTGCCCGTGGCCGCTGGACTGGCAGCGCCACTACCGCGTCCTCGCCGACCTGGTCGACGCCGACGGCGTCCTGCCCTACATCGCGCCGGGGGTGCTGTTCGAGGGCGACGACCTCGGCCGCTGGATCCAGCGACAGGCCGGCAACTGGGCGCAGCTCTCGGCCGAACAGCAGGAAAGACTGACCGCACTGGGCATCGAACCTGCCGAGCGGCCCTCTGCAGCCCCGGCCAGGAAGGGCGCGGCCGGCGCCAAGATGTCGGCGGCCTTCACCCGGGGCGTGGCAGCCCTGGCGCAATACATCGCGCGCGAGGGCACCACGACCGTGAAGCGCCCCCATCACGAGACGATCGTCATCGACGGCCAGGAGCAGGAGCTCGCTCTGGGCATCTGGTACGCCAACCAGAAGCAACGACGAGACAAGCTCACTTGCGAGCAGCAAGCCGCCCTCGCCGCCTTGGGTGTGCCCTGGGCGAAGGCCGCAGCGGTGTCTGCCCCGTCCGGCAGCACGGACGACGGTTCTGTCCGGCCCTCGCCGTCGGACGCACGGAAGACCACGGCCAGGGCGACACGGTGACGCGGGAAGAGCGCGAGACCCAGGCAGCACGGGGCTGGCGGACGCGGGCGCAGCGGATGAACGAGCTGATGCGCAACCACACCAAGGCAGAACTGCTGCGCATGGCCTACGCGGGCGGCCTGGTGAACCACAACTCCCCCGAGAAGTGGCGCAAGGACGAAATCGCCTCCGCCGTCGTGGACATCGAGTTCCACGCGGCCGACCAGCCTGCCCCGGCCCCGCCCGCCGCAGCCACCGCGCGTCCCGTTCCTGCGAAGCCGCTGCTGGAGCGGGGCCACCGTGACGAGTGCGACAAGTCGGTGTACGAGGGCGGCACCTGCACCTGCGGCCTCATCGAGCAGTACGGACCGCCCTCAAACCGAGACGACTACTGAAACGGGCACCACTCCCCGCTCCGCCGAACCCCGGGCCTTTCGAGGCCTGGGGTCAACTGTTGCCGGTTGGCATATAGCCGCCGCTTCTACGCGTCCCAGCCCGTGAGCGGTCGGCGGAAGCGGAAAACCCAAGCGCGGTCCCTCCCGATTCGCGACCATAGATCCCGTGAACGTCAAAAACACCGGGCGCGGAAGCAGAGATCCGGAACGGATCGCCGAACTCACTCCCCAGGCGAGCGAGAACGTGACGGGCCAGCACATCGTTTCGAAGGTGCTGTTGCGTGAATGGGCCGCCGCCGTGAAGCACACCACCGTTGAGCACGTGCAACCCTACGATCTGCAACACCCGGAGCGCCGGCTCAACACCCGACCGCCTCGGGGCATCGGAAAGATCGAGAACTTCGTGCCGTGGGCTTCCACGTCGCTGGAGATCAAGTGGGGTCTGGTCGAGCGAGGTCTACCCAACGCCCTCGCCGCGGTCAAGGCGGGGACCGCACTGGAAGAGCCGGGTACTGCCGGGATTCTGCGTGACCTGATCGCGTTGCACTACATCCGGTCCCACCATTACCGCGAGGCCTTCAACCGCGTTCGCACCGAGTTCTTGCCACGGCAACGGGAGTGGCTCCTCACCGAGCGTGCTGGCCATCTGGAGGCTGCCTACTTGCAGCACACAGGGCGGCCCGCGGCCGGACCGGAGGACTTGGCTGTCATCGCCGACGAGGTATTCAGCCCGATGCTCGACCAGTTCCACGACGGATCACTGCTTCGCGTGCGCATTGAGGCATCCTTCGACCAAACCCGCCAGCTCATGGCTCGGTATGCCCTGGAGATCCTGGAGCCCGAAGAGGGCGAATTCCTGATCGGAGACAACCCTGCTCTGACCGTACGTAAGGAAGGCGACAGCCTCTCCCAGGCACTGTCACGTTGGCGAATGGCGTGGGAGGATCTTCGAGTTGATCATGGTGGAGGGGGATCGTCCGTGGGGGGCGCGTCGCCGTCGTACAAGGGGCACCGGTACCCGGTGGAGATCATCTCCCACTGCGTGTGGCTGTACTTCCGCTTCCCGCTCAGTTTCCGCGAGGTCGAGGAACTGATGCTCGAGCGCGGCGTGATCGTCTCCCACGAGACTGTCCGCCGCTGGTGCGCGAAGTTCGGCCAGGCCTACGCCAACGGCCTGCGCCGCCGGCGACCCCGGCCCGGCGACAAGTGGCACCTGGACGAGGTCTTCATCAAAATCAACGGAGAGCAGAAGTACCTGTGGCGAGCCGTCGACGCCGACGGCAACGTGCTCGACATCCTGGTCCAGAACCGGCGGGACACCGCTGCGGCCAGGCGCTTCTTCCGCCGCCTGCTGAAGACGACCTGCTCGGTGCCGAGGGTAGTCGTCACGGACAAGCTGCGCTCCTACGGGGCGGCCCACCGCGAGGTGATGCCCTCGGTCGAGCACCGCTCCCACAAGGGCCTGAACAACCGGGCCGAGAACAGCCACCAGCCCACCCGGCAGCGCGAACGCGCGATGAAGGGATTCCGCAGCATCGGTGGAGCACAGCGGTTCCTGTCCGCGTTCAGCGGCATCTCACCCCACTTCCGGCCCCGCCGCCACCTGATGACCGCCGCCCACTACCGCGCCGAGATGACCACCCGCTTCGCCATCTGGGACCAGATCACCGGCGCTGCAAGCCGGCCCACCACGGCCTGACCCCAGGCCCGAAACGCAAGCCCACCACACCCCGACGCCCCATCAGACACTCACACACCCAACAACGTGACAGCGCCGTCTTCGAAGCTGAGGGAATCGAAACCGTCAAGATCGCCCCGCAGCCCCCGCGGATGAACGCACACTGCGCGAGGGTCATCGGGACACTACGGCGCGAGGCCCTCGACCACCTGTTGCTTTGGAGCGAGCGCCACGCTCTCCGTGTTCTCAGCACCTACGCCGGACACCACAACGGACATCGACCGCATCAGGCCCGAGAGCAACTACCTCCCCTCACCGACCACCACACTGCGCCGCTGACCGACCTGAATACCCCACGACGGCTGCTCCGGACCCGTGTCCTTGGCGGCGCCTGATCAATAAGTACAGGTACGCAGCATGACCAGCAGTGACACGTTTCTGAACGGCACACGATCGACAGTGGCATCGGGAGATCATCCCAGACGCCGTACAGGCCGCCGCTCAGAGCGGAGAAGCTGCAGGCCAGAGACAGAATCGTAGTTCCGAGGGGGACAGGCCGATTGATCTTCCTGCCTCGAGCGCAACGCGGGCGACGTCAGCCGTACCAGGTGATACTGCAGACGTAGACGCAGTGGTGGCGCGCCACTGCGAGGAAGCTGATAAAGCCGCGTCCGCCGAGAATGTCAAATTCCCCGAGTCCGCCTTCCCGGTCCAAGGGTCGGCCCACCTTTGCCGCGTCAACTCCGAGGGCCGCGAGCTCGGTTGCCAGCCGCTCAACCTCTGCCACTACGCCCGGCGCACGTCCGCCAGCGACGTGCTCCTCGCTCGGGTTGTACTCCCAGATCCAGTCGGTCACAGCCCGGCCTCGGCCTCCGCTGTCTTGCGGATCTGCTGAATTTCATCGATGACCGTTCCAGGGTCCGGTCGGGTGTCGGGTGATGCCTGCGATGTGCACCCGCCGGGTGCCGTGGTCGATGAAGAACAGCACGAACCACCGCCGCAGGAAGACCGTATCGATGTCGAACAGGTCGGTGGCTACGATCGCGGAGGCCTGGGCTTTGCGGAAGTTGGCCCAGGAGCGGTCTGTACGCTTCGGCGACAGGTCGGTCCCGGCCTCCTTCAGGATCGACCAGACGGTCGAGGCGGCGACGTTGTGCCCCAGGCCGCGGAGCTACCCGTGGACGCGGCGGTATCCCCATCCAGGGTTCTCCCGCGCCAGACGCAGGACCAGTTGGCGCAGGGCCTCTGGTTTGGGTGGTCGGCCCGGACGACGGGATGGGTAGGTCCACTTCCAGGCGATGAGTCGTGCGTGCCAGCGCAGGACCGACCGCGGAGAGATCAGCAAGGCCACTTGTGAACGCCGCTGCTTGCTGACGATCATCCGGAGCAGTGTCGCCATGACGGCCCGGTCACTCCAGGAGAAGCACGGCCGTGGCTGGGCACGGCGTGCGATGGCGAGTTGATGCCGGAGCATCAAAATCTCTGTGTCCTTCGAGGCGTCCGAGCGGGCGAGCAGAGCAAGCCATCGGAAGGTCTGGCAGGCGAGCAGGTAGATCAGCCGTATCACCACGACCGGCATGGTGCCTCAGAACGGCTGGCTGCTCCTGAGGTCTGGCAGAACCGAACCAACAGGTCAGCCCCGGTGCCCGGTGACATAATTCCCGGCACCCACACGGTCCTGCCCAGTCGCCGAATACCGCTGCGCGTACCGCGCCGCGGGCGCCGGGACACATGGTTCCGCTGCCGAGTTCTTGCACCAAAGTCGGATACCCGGCTGCCCTGCTTCGAAGGTAGAAATGGAGGTGATTGCCTTTGTCGGAACCTTCCTGGGAAGGGATTTGCATGCCTGTCATCTCTGTCGACATATTGCGCGGCCGGACCGAAGCACAAAAGGCCGCCCTGGCGCGTGAGCTCACCGACGCCTTCCAGCGCACCTGCGGGAGCTCGCGCGAACGCATCTACGTCATCATCCGCGACGTCCCGACGGAGAACTGGGCGATCGGCGGTGAGATGTGCACGAACCTTCCCGCCCCCGCCCCCGCCCTTGCCTCCGAGCCCGCGTCTTCCGCAGCGCATTGACCGGACCGTCCATGCACGCCGAATCGTCAACGCCCGAGCCGTCCGTGCCCGAACCGACCCTTCCCGAGCCGTCCATGGCCGAACGGTACGCGGAAGGCGACCGTATCCGCAGGTAGGTGCTGGGCGACGAGCACATCAACTCCCTGCGCTGAGCCACTGGCCCCCGGCGAAATCCCTGCTCGACCTGATCACGACGTACCCCTTGGGTTCGGTCTGGGCACGCGAGGGTCTGGACCGCCGGACACGCAGCCTCCTCAACCTCGCCCTCCTCACCGCCTTGAACCGGCTCGAAGAGCTGCGCCTCAACATCCACGGTGCCCTGCGCAACGGGTGTTCCGACGAAGAAATGGCCGAAGTGACCCTGCAATGCGCCGCTTACGCCGGTGCTCCGGCCGGCATCGCGCTGATGAAGGCGATCCATGAGGTCCACAACGTCCACGAGGTCCGTGACGCCCTTGAGGCCCACGGCTGAGGCCCACGGCAGCGGGCCGGAGCAAAGCTGACCGGCCCCCATGCCTCTTGTCCCGCCTGTCCGGCGGCCTCGTCAACGTACGGGCGCCGTCAGCTCCGCGTCCCGCCCGGCAGAGCCCGCGGTCCCGGCGAGCCGGCTCATGCCCTGCTTGAGGCAGGACCGGGCGATCGAGTCGCCCTGGAGCAGCGTGCGGGAGTTGACGTGCGGCCGGGCGCCGATCGCGGTGACCCACTGCACCGACTCCACCGGAGGACCGTAGGAGAATCGGGCCGGGTGGGGAACGCCCCGGCCGTCGATGACCTGGAAGGTCACATCCGTGACGTCCAGACCGCCCGTCTCGTAGCCGGCGCCTGCCGCGTCGGGGATGAAGTGGGCCCGGCATCCGCCCGCGGTGCGCAGCGACGCCAGCAGCGGGTCGGTGGTCCGGCGCACGTCGGTCGTCGGCAGGTGAGCCTCGACGAGCGCCGTCACACGACGCGGCGCGCCCGGCACCTGGGGCGAGCCGACTAAGAAGGCGCCGGACTCCTCGTCCGCCGTCATCCTCATACGCGGGCCGAGCACCTGGACGACCCCCGCCTCGACCAGGGCGCGGAGCTCCCGGACGCGCGTGGCCGGCGGCCCGCTGGCGGCGTAGTTGTTCAAGCTGCTGAACCAGTGGTCGATGTGGTCCCGGTAGGAAGCACCGCTCAGGCCCCGGTGGGAGATGACCTGCCGCACCTCGTCGCGCAGGTCTCGCATGACCGCGGCGGCAGCCTTGATGGCGCTGACGGCCGGGCCCAGATCGGAGTGCCGCAGATCCTCATCGAGGATGCCAAGGATCCACGCGCGGTAATCGGCGGAGTCGGTGAACTCCCTCCGGTCCGCTGGACGGTCGAGCGCCTCCCAGTTCCAGCGTAGCTCCGGATCGGGCACCAGGTTGCTCAGGAGCGCCTCCATCTCGGGGGATCCCCAGGCGTGCCGCGGATACTCAGCCAGCAGCCGGGCGTGCCCGGTCGGGTCATCGGCCTGCAACAGCACCTTGTAGTAGTTCCAGGCGACCTCCTTCGCCACGAGGGGGAACAGGTCGCGCATGAAGTCGGTGCGACCGGTGCCCGCCGGGCCCCTCAGCCGGGCGATCTCGTCTGCGGACAGGAACGTCGCCCGGTAGCGGGGCACGATCTCCTGACGGATCTCCGCCCGCGCGCGATACGGCACGCCGCGCCCCGAACCGGCGTGGATCACCGGCTCGTTGCCGCTCGGCAGATAGGTCAGCCGGCCGTCGGAACCGGGGACGAAACGCCCGCCCCTGCCCTCGGTGAGCAAGATCATGTAGTCATAGAAATTCAGCCCGAGTCCCCGCAGAGCGACGGGCTGACCCGCACCGATCGGCGCCAGGTCCGCCTCCCCCGGGCTGCTCGGCGGCACGTAGTGCAGACCGTGGCGGGAGGCGAAACCGGCGAGATCACGCTGCCTGTCCGTGGGCTCGACGTCGTAGTGGCCTTGCGCGAGGATCACCGCATCGACCGCCAGCGGCAGGTCCTGTCCTTCCAGCGACACCTGCTGCATGCCGTCTGCGGACTCGGTGAGCGAGGTAGCCCGCGTCCGGTGCACCTGGATCCTGACTCCGGACGGCGCGTTGTGCATGATGTGGGCGAAGGCCCAGCCGAGGTATTCCCCCTGAAAGGCCCGTGAGGCGTACGACCACGGTTCCATCACCGCGGCCTCGGCCTTCGCCTGATCGGTCACATCGGTGACCTCGCCCGCGGCGACCATGCGCGCCCACTGGTACTGCGTGGGCCCGAACGTCAGCGGGCCCTCACAGGTAACGGTGTCGTCCGTGAACACGGTCACGTCCCCGGCGACGGTGTTCATCAGCAGTCGGCGCGACTGGCCGAGCTGCCACACCCGCCCGCCTCCCGCTGGGTAGGGATCGACGACATGCACTTCCACCCGTTTGTCCCCCGCGATTTCAGGGGCATTGGCGCAGATGCGCTCCAGCGCCACGGTCCCTCTCGGCCCGGCACCGACAATGCAGATGCGTACGCTTTCCGCTTCCGTTGACATATCAGTTCTCCTAGCTGAAGCGAATCGTGAAAAGCTGGCGCGGCTCAGCCGATGAGGGCGGCGGTGGTCACTCGACGTCCTCTTCTTGTGTTTCTTTCTGCATTTCCCGGAAGAGGGCGGGGAAGTAGTTGATGTCGTCGGTGAGGCCGGTCAGTAGCGAACCGATGACGGGGCCCGTACCACTGGCACCTTTGCGGTCGGCGCCTTTGAGGAGGTCGCTGTTGTGCCGCCGGGTGCGGTCGCCGAACGGGAGGGAGCCTGTGGACAGATAGCGGATGGCGCCCTCGGCGTCACGCTTGGGGATGATCTCGGACTTGGCGTAGCGACTGGCGCTGAAGGGGATGTCCAGGCAGCCTGCCGCGAAGGCGTCGACCACGGCGGTCCTGGTGTCGGGTGCGGCGAGGACGGGTTCGACGATGTCGGCGACCTCGTCGACTATCCAGGAGAGCTCGTCGGCGACGCGTTCCTCGTCGGCTTTGACGAAGTCCAGGAGCGGCGAGTTGGCACGGTCAGCGAGCCGGAGCCCCTCGACGTTCGCGTGGGTGTCGGGGATGCCGAACGCTTCCTGGTAGGTCTTGGTGATGAGTTTGGAGGCCCCGCCGAGCCGGGCGACGAGAGCCCCGTAGAAGATCAGGTCCTCCGCGTTGCCGCGCTTCTTGGGGAAGACGCCCATGAATTCGTGGAGGACGGCGTGCACGTCCACCTCGGGGGGCAGGTAGGTGCGGGCGAGGACGGGGATCGCCCGCAGTGCGGCGACATCCTGGACGAGGTGGCCGCTCTGCGGGTACGAGACGGAGATGCAGCGCACTCCGGCGCGGGCGGCGAGCACCGCTTCGAGGACGCTGATCGCGAGGCTGATCGAGGGCGGGACGAGCACGGCGGTCAAGGTGCCGAAGAGCTCACGGTCGACGATCAGGCCGAGGCCGGCGAGTTCCCCGCACACCGCATCGACAGCGTTCCACGCGGCGATGGACTCCGCGAGCGGGACCGCCTTGGAGTACGGCAGGTTGTAGGAGATGCCGCCGCCCTCGAAGGAGGTGATGCCGGAAGCGACGGCGACGTCGAAGAGGATGCGGGCGTCGGGCGAGCCGTGGCGTATCTCCAGCGGGGCGGCGACGGACTCGTTGACTTCCCGGCCGCGGAGGTAGCCGTGGCTGACCAGGGGGTAGCCGTTGAGGTCGGCGGGCGCCCGGTTGAGGGAGCGCAGGGCCTGCTCGAAGCGTTTGAGGCGGGTGTGCGAGTCGATGGTGAGGGTGAGGATGTCGGGGGCCGCTTGGTCCTCAAGTTCACGCAGGAGGGCCTTCATCTCCTCATGGCCGCCGACGCCGCAGCGCGGCTGTATGGCCACCCGGCCCGCGTCGCGGGCGTCCATGAGGACGCGGGCGGCCGTGGGTTTGCCGAGGGAGGCGATGTAGTCGACTGACTCCGCGAGGGGCGGCAGGGCGTCCGTGCCGGGACTCCCGGAGTGCCCGGGCAGATAGCCGATCTTCGTCATGAAATCACGGGCAGGCGCTGCCGGTCCGCCGTCCGGCTCGCCCGCAGCTCGTCGAGTGCGGGAAGGAGCTGGGCCGGGTCCTGGAGGATACGATCGACGCCGAGGGCTTGGAGGCGCTCCAGGTCCCTGGGGTCCTTCTTGCTGCCTACGGAGAGGTTGCCCCCGACGATGACGGGGCAGGTGATGCGGCCGGCTTCGCGCGCGGCGGGAAGGTCGCGCAGGTCCTCGTGGACGTGGCCGTTGAGGCTGCCGATGATGACGGCTTCCGCGTCGGGGTGCTGCTCGCAGGCCTGGGCGAATTCTTCGACGGGTGTGCAGGTGCCGAGGTTCTCGACCTCGAAGCCGAGGCCCCGTAAGGCATGGGCGATGAGGTGATTGGCGACGGCGTGGCTATCGCTGGCGGCGACTCCGAGGATGACGAGGCGGCGTTCGCTGTGCGACATGGGAATGCTGCTCCTTCGGGTGGGTGACGATGCCGGGCGGGTGATGGCGTCGCGGGCTGATCGGATGTCGGCGCCGTGGCCCGGGCGGGTGATGGCGCGTGGGCCGGGCGGGGATCAGTCGTCGAAGGCGGCGAAGAGCTCACGCTTGCTGACCGAGCGCAGCCGGGCGACGTCGTACTCCTCGGCGTCGGCGGCCGCGAGGGAGTCGAAGACGTAGTTGATGGCCGGGACCAGGCCCCACACCTCGTGGTAGGGGGGCCAGCCGGGGTGCCCCGCGTCGACGTCCTGCTGCCGCGCGAAGAGGTAGTCGGACCAGATGCGGCTCGAAGGCGCGCGGTGGTGGTAGTCGTGGACGACGGTGTCGCCGGTGAGAACCAGGTAGCGGGAAGGGGCGTGGACGAACAGCATGCGCAGGGTCCAGCGGGCCCAGGCCAGCGTGCGCCGTCCGGTGGGGAGGGCCCGGTCGGGCGCCGGCTCGCCGATGAATATGGCGTTGGTCAGGGAGGCGAAGTACTCGCGGCCGCGCCGGACTTCAGTGCTGACCGGGGGGAAGGTGTGCTTGACGCACAGGCGTAAAGTGTTGCTGACCTGGAACAGCGGGATCAGCGGGACGAACCAGACGACGAGCAGGGCGTCCCACGTGCCCGTCGCGATCGTGGCGGCGGCCGCGGCACCGTAGAGCACCAGGGAGGTGGCCTTCTCGCTCATGGCCGACTTGTTCCAGAAAGAGCGGGTTCGGGCGAAGGCGAACGCGAGGTGGAAGTGCGGTGAGCCGAGCTTCGCCAGCACACGGCGCCACATCTGGCGTCGTGTCATGCCAGGGTGCAGGTCGAGGCTGACGAGGAACGCCTGCACGGTGGGGTCCCGAAGGGTCATGTGGTGAGCGGCGTGGTGGTCGCTGACGTGCTCGCGGCTGTACCGCTCGAAGTTCTGGATGATCAGGAGGCTGGAGGTCGCCCGGCCGATGACGGCGTCGAGCTTGCGCTTGCGGTACATGTTCTTGTGGGAGCACTGGTGGTAGACCATCATGCGCAGGTTGCGCATGCCGTGCAGGGTGACGGCCCAGCCGGGCAGCAGCAGGAACAGGAACCAGGACCCCAGCGCCCATCCGGTCGCACCGATGACGGCTCCCACGATCATCGCGGCGGCCGCGGCGGCCAGGTGGTAGGTGGGTGACCAGCCGAACGGGGCCTGTCCGGCCAGGGGTTTGCCCGTGAAGACGGTGAGTAGGGACTGGAGGGGCCCTGGCAGACTCCTCATGGTCTCTCTCGGGTCGGGGGCCGCGCCGGCGGTCGGCCCCGCCTGCCGCGGATGGGTATCGGTAACGGACACGTGCTCTCCTAGGTCGATCCGGGTCTGTCATTCCTGGACTTTCCTGGAACGGTCCTCCTGCGCCTTCCGGAGGGCGAACAGGGGCGACGGCCGCGGGAATCGACGTCGCGGGGGCTGATCCCGGTCCCCGATCCCGATGGGAGCCGGGATGGAACGTCCGGCCGTCGCCCTGGAGATTTCTATCGGACCTCGCGGTCGGCAACCATTGGACCTTTGTTGAAGAGTTGGTGCGTGAGGGAGACCAGACCTGCCTGGAGCCGGGACTCGACACGGAGCTTGCTGAGAATCTGCGCCATGTGCGCCTTGACTGTTCCTTCGGTCACCTGAAGTCGTGCGGAAATTCTGCGGTTCGAATACCCAGCCCCCAGCAGAAGGAATACCTGGCATTCCCGCTCGGTTAACAGGCCGACGCGCCGGCGTTGTTCGTGCCATATTTCTTGCTCAGCAGTTTCAGTACCGATGATTCCCGTCATCACAATAACACCACCATTAAGTGCAGTATCACGGAATACGCGTGGACCAGTAGAACAAGCTTGCACTTCGGTCGCTCGGTGCCGCCATCAAAACTCCGTAAAATGTATGCACCATGCATGGACATTTCATTCGATTAGCGGATATGGGGAATGTAACGACTTTAAAAGGCATAGATTTCCCCAGTCTTGGAAGATTTAAACTAATCCTTAGTTCCCCTTGGTTCCATTTTTTAGGCCGGGTCGACAATCGACTCACAATCGGTCCGGCGGCCGGTTTTGCGGCCGATCACAGCAGCTCGACGGATGTGTGCAAGGGCAACCGCGAAAAGGGGGAGCCAGGTTGTGGCGCGGCGCCGGTGCGGGGTCGGTGCCACGCCATCAGGATGAATTTCAGCGCCCGTCGGAGCAGGCGGTCGGCGGTGCCTTTACCCATGCTTCCAGGGCGCTCTGCGACGATGGCGTGGAGGTCATTCGCCAGGTTCACCGGAGCGCTTCGGTGGTGAGGTTCCTATAAACCCGAACTGCGTTTACGGCCGGACCACATCCGGTTAGGATCCGGTCATGAAAGGAACGTCTTCCATCTTTTCCCGCCGCCGTACCCGTCTTCGGAACTCATCGCTCAGGACTCGCCGGGGCTCGCTCGGCGCTCGTGCAGAACCAGATCCAGCAGGCCGGGAAAGGCCGCGTCGAACTCCGGCCTGCGTAGCCTGTTCAGGCGGCGCGAACCCACGTCCCGCTGCTCGATCACGCCGGCCTGGCGCAACACCGCGAAGTGGTGGCTGCGCGTCGCCTTGGTGACCGGCAGGTCGAACGTGCCGCAGGCCCGGGTCCAGTCGGGCCCGCCCGCCAGCTCCTTCACGATGGTGCGCCGTACGGGATCGGCGAGGGCCGTGAGCGCATCGCTCAGCGTCACGTCGGCGGGATGGACGTGCGAGAGGTTCCGGGCCCGCTGTGACTGGGCGCGCCCTTCATCCGGCGCGCGAGGCGGGGGGGTTGACGAAGTGTTCGACTCTGGTCTTACATTCATGGTGATCGACCTCCGTCAAATACCTTAGACGTCCCAGGAAGCACGGTGGTGTGTCATGCCCGGCCGCCCGCCATCCCGCCAGGACGCGGCCGGCGGGAGCATGCCCCCGGGCGCAGCGGGTGCAGCCTCCCGGCCCACCGGTCCGCTCGCCCTCTTCGCCGTCTGTCTCGGCTTCTTCATGGTCCTCATGGACAGCAGCGCCCTCAACGTCGCGCTGCCCGCCGTCCGGGGGGACCTCGCCGGAAGCCTGGCCGGCCTGGAGTGGCTCATCAACGGTTACACCATCACCCTGGCCGCCTTCCTGCTCAGTGGTGGGGCCGTCAGCGACCGCTGGGGCGCGCGGCGGGTGTTCGAAGTCTCCTTGCTGGGGTTCGTCGTGACCTCGGCGGCATGCGCGGCGAGCCCCGGCCTGGGCTTCCTGGTCACCGCCCGGGTGCTTCAGGGCGTCACCGCCGGCGGCCTGCTGCCCGCCTCACTGGCAGTGATCGCCCGCATGTACCCGGACCTCGCCCTGCGGGCCAGGGCACTCACCGTCTGGGGCGGGGTCAGCTCCCTCGCCCTTGTGTTCGGCCCCGTGCTCGGCGGAGTGCTGACCACGGCCGTCGGATGGCGCTCGGTCTTCCTGATCAACGTGCCCGTCGGACTGCTGGCCTGGTGGCTGACCAGGCTGCAGGTGCCGCCTTCCGCCACCCGCGAAGCTGCCCTCGACCCCGCCGGGCAGACACTGGCCGTCATGGTCGTCGGCTGCGGCATCGGCGCGCTCATCGAGGGCGGGGCCCAAGGCTGGACCGACATCGTGACGTGGGCGCTGCTGGCGGTCACCCTCGCCTCGGCCGCGGTGTTCGTCGCTGTCGAGCGCCGTGCGGCGGCACCCGTGCTGCCCCTCGGCCTGCTCGCCCGGCCGCGGTTCGCCTGCGGCCTGGTCATCGGCGCGCTGTTCCAGTTCGGTGCCTACGGTGCACAGTTCGCCCTCTCCCTGCGGCTGCAGAGCGCCTGGGGCCTCGATGCGCTCGGGGCGGGACTGTCCTTCGTGCCCTTCGCCGCACTGTGGGCCTTGGCCTCCTTCGTCCTGGCCCGGGCGGTCACCCGTACCGGCCCGCGCCCGCTGCTGATCGGCGGTGCACTGGCCGCCGCGGCCGGCGCCTGCGCGCTCCTGCCGCTCGGCGGACACCCCGGCTGGTGGATCTTCTTCTGCGGCAGTGCCCTGCTCGGGCTCGGCGCGGGGCTGATGGGGCCGAGCCTGCCCGCCGTGGTCCTGAGCGCAGTGCCCGCCGACCGGTCGGGCCTGGCTTCCGGCGCGCTCAACGCCCTGCGCCAGATCGGCGGGGCAGTGGCGATCGCCCTCTTCGGCGCCTTGCTCGACGGTTCCCCCGGGCCGGCGGGGCTACGGATCTGCCTCGCCCTCGTCGCCCTCGCGTTCCTGGTCGTCGTCATGGCCGTACCCGCGGCTCTGCCCTCCCGCGCCCGCGCCCCGCACACCACCCGTCCCTGACCTCCGCGTCCCCCGTCCCTGACCTCTACACCCCCGCACACCGCCCCGGAAGGAACCATGCGCGCCATCGTCGTCACCCAGTACGGAGGCCCCGAGGTCCTCACCGTCGCCGAACTGCCCACCCCGACGCCCGGGCCCGGAGAGGTGCTGGCTCGTCCCTCGGCCATCGGCGTCAACTTCAAGGACATCTACGAGCGTGAAGGCCGCGGGAAGCCGTCCCCTCCCTTCACTCCCGGCTCCGAGGGCGCGGGCACGGTGACGGCCGTGGGCGAGGGAGTGACCTCCCTCGTGCCGGGCGACCGCATAGCCTGGTGCACGGCCCCTGCCGGCTACGCCGAGAAGGTCGTGGTGCCCGTGCGGGCCGCCGTCCCCCTGTCGGCGGACATCACGGACCGGGACGCGGCGGCCCTGCTGCTCCAGGGCCTGACCGCCCACTACCTCACGACCTCCACCCGCCCTGCGCGCGAAGGCGGGACGGCCCTGGTCCACGCGGCCGCCGGAGGCGTCGGCCGCCTCCTGACCCAGATGCTCACCCGCAACGGCGTCAAGGTCATCGCCACCGTCTCCACGCCGGCGAAGGCCGCGGCCGTCCGGGCGCTGGGCGCCTGGCAGACCCTGGTGACCGCCGGCGGTACCGACCTCGCCGGCCAGGTACGCGACCTGACCGGGGGACGCGGTGTCGACGTCGTCTACGACGGCGTGGGCCGCGACACCTTCGAGGCGGGGCTGAAAGCGCTCTGCCCGCGGGGCACGTTCGTCCTCTTCGGCGAAGCCTCGGGCCCCGTGTCCGCATTCGACCCGCGCTTGCTCGCCTCCCACGGCTCGCTCTTCCTCACCCGTCCGACACTCAACAACCACGCGACCGACCCGGCCGAACTCCTGGAGCGCTCGGCGGAGCTGTTCGGCTGGCTACGCGACGGTGAGATCGACGCCTCCGTCGGCGGGACCTACCGGCTGGAGGAGGCGGCCCGCGCCCACCGCGATCTCCAGCAGCGCCGCTCCACGGGCAAGCTCCTCCTCAGCCCCGAGGGCTCTTGAAGCCCCTGAACGCGCCCGGGAGCGTCGCGCCGCGGCCCTTCGAGACGCCCCTCACGGGCGATGGTCGGGAGCTTCGCCATGGGGACCAGTTCCGCGCTTTTGGTGGCACGGTGGTCCTGGACCACGTGGACTCCTTCGACCCGACGCTGGAAGTCGCCTACCGGGCCCTGAGCTGGTGGTCGGGCGAACTGACCTCCGCGAACGCATACCTCGCGGTCGGTGAAACCAACGGCTTCCATCTGCACTGGGACGATCACGAGGTCATCGCTGTGCAGCTTTCGGGCGAGAAATCGTGGGAGGTGCGCGGCCCGAACATGAAAGCCGCGAGGTGGGCAATGGTCGTTTTCTCGCCATGGCGGGCGCCTCCCGTGCGTCCGGCTGACTCGATATGACGGTCAGCCAACGGCAAGAATTCGGCAAGCGTTACGACAGTCATCGGCAAGGACCCGGCTAAGTGCGTTGTGGCAAAGGGAGTCCCTGTTCGATGAGCAGGGGCTTCTTCGCGTGCAGGGCATGATCGCCCTGGGGTAGGGGCAGGCAGCGGGCGGCTTGTGTTTGATCGAGGAGGTTGCGATGCCGTCGGTGCTGGGGTTGATGGAACGGCGTGAGGCGCGGGCGAGGCAGGATCTGGAGTCCTGGACGGAAGTTTTGGAGCAGGCTCAGGTGGAGGTGGATGCCGCGCGGGAGCGAGTCGAGCGGGCCCGGGTGGGGCGTGAGGAGCTCGTGTCGGTGCTGGCCGAGGAGGGCACAGTGAATACGCCGGTTTCCGTGCCGTCTGGTGGTGAGGTGGCTGCCGCCATGAGATCGAGCGGCTCCGGCTCGGGGCATGGCAAGCGGCCGCCGGTGTGGCGGTCGGGCATGGGCGAGAAGGTGCTCAGCGGCCTGTATCGGGAGGTGTTCGCCGCTGCGGTGGCTTCGTCGGGGCCGGTGAACGGGGTGGAGTTGACGCGGGCGGTGGGCCGGGAAGCGGCGATCAAGAACGAGGTGGAGAAGATCCGTCACCGTGCCTACGCGTTGGAGAAGCGGGGCTGGCTGGTGCGGGCGAAGGACGGACGCTTCACACCCGCGTCTGGAGCAGTCGGCCGGGGCGCTTCTCCGGCCAGCGCGGAGCGTCTCCGGCCAGGCGCCGGGACAGCCTGATCACAGCGGACCACCACACCATCTGGGCGTGGTGGTCGGGGCGGCGTTCGTGGTCGCGGTTGAGGCGGCGGGAGCGGGAGAGCCAGCTCAGCGTTCTCTCCACGACCCATCTGCGGGCCAGTACGACAAATCCGCGCTGTCCGTCGGGTCGGCGCACGACCTCGATGCGGACTCCGTGTCGGGCGAACGCCTGCGCCAGCGCCGGACCCTGGTAGGCGCTGTCGACCCACACCAGTTTCAGCAATCGGCCTGGATCGGCCATGAACGTCTCCAGCAGCGCGGGGGCGGCCTTGGAGTCGTGCACATCGGCCGTGGTCACGGTCACCTCCAGGAGCAGGCCCTCGGTGTCGGTCAGGATGTGACGTTTGCGTCCGTCACGTGACTTGCCGCCGTCGTATCCGCGACTGTCTTCGCCGACGGTCTCGGAGGCGTCCACCGACTGACTGTCGATGATCCCGCCGGACGGCTCGGCGTTGCGCCCATTCCGCTCCCGCGCCGAACGTCGCATGCGTTCGTACAGTTCACGCGCGTAGTCGTAGGCCCGCCAGCGGCGGAAGAAGTCGTAGACCGCCCGCCAGTGCGGGAAGTCGGCCGGCAGTGCCATCCACTTCACGCCGTTGTCAACGAGGTAGCGCACCGCGTCGAGCATCTCGCGGTGGCAAAACGCCTCGGGGCGCCCGCCACGCTTGAGGAGCCAGGCCGGCACCGGCATCGCGAAGCGGACCTCGGCCCACTCAGCATCCGTCATGTCACTCGGATAGCAGGCTGCCCGCCGCCCTGGAGCGATCGAACCGAACCGGTGCACGTACCAGTCACACCCAGGGGTGACCGCGGTGGACGCAGGCACAGTGGTACTGCTCAACTGATCAGGCAACGGGCTTCCTTGGTCGTGCTGGGTGTCGTAACCGCGTCACTACCAAGGGGCCCGTTCTTTCATGCCCGCGGCCGCACCCGTACCTCCGTCCGGATGATCACCCGCGCCGCACACCTCGAACGAGATCCGGTTTGCCACAACGCACTCATACCTCCAGGGACCATGGTTCGCCTGTGGACAGTCGCCGGGCTCCCGCGTCCAAGTTACCTGTCACCGCCGGGTGTTAGGTGGGGGCCGGGTGGGGGAGGTTTGCGGTGACAAGGGGAGGAACGCCGTGGGGAAGCGGAACGGGGCGCGCAAGGGCGCCAGGCGGTCGGGGAATCCGGCGCGCCGCGAGGCGGAGCTGTACTCGGGGAACGTGTTGGGCGAGCGGATGTAGGCCGCTTCGGCCCCCAGGGCTGCGGTGCAACCGGGCGAGGTCATCCCCGTGAGCGTCCCGGCCTTGCCGGATGGCGTGGTGATCCGGACGCGACACCGTCCGACGCGGCCGCGTTGGAGCCCGTGATCCGGCTGGCCGACCCGGACAACCCCGATGGCTCCTGGCGGCAGCTGCTTACAGCAATCCGCCAGAGCCTTGAGGCCGACGAGTACACCCGCGTCCGCGCGGTGGAGAAGACCGAGTCCGGCGTGCTGGTCGGCGGCGCGATGGCGCTGCCGGCGGCCTGGGCGTTCACCCACCCCATGCTCTTGGGGTCGCCCAACGCGCACATCATCGCCGGTCTGGTCGCCACCCTGGACTCCCTCGCGGTGGTCGAAGCACGGCGTGGCAAGGGCATCGCGCGCGCCCTGGTCGCCGACGTGGAGCGCGCGGCCGGTTCCCATGAGGAAGGGAAGTTCGGCGCGGCCGTGCTGTACGTGACGCACGAGCCAGAGCTGACGGACTTCTACGCCGGGCTCGGCTTCACCGTCTCCCCCGACGGCATCGGCATCCCCACACCGCTGGGGTTCATCTGCCACGGCCCGATCAAGGGCTTCCGTTTCTCTGTGAAGCCGCTGCGCACCGGCGTCCAGATGGAGCCCCTACCCACTCCCTATGGGCGGCGGCTGGTCATCCACGGGATTCTGCCGCTCCCCGCGTCCTGACCCCGCTCCGACCGGCATCCGCGCAGGTCACGGCCGTGCTCTAGTGCTGTGACCGGGATGGTCCACCGTGATCGGAAGGCGGCTCGCGGGACGAGCGCACGCGCAACGGCTGGTATTACTGGGGCATGCAGGAAGAGACGGCACGCTCCGCGATCGACACGTTCATCTCCGCGTTTAACGCCTCAGACGACAGCTATGTGACTGCCCTGCTCTCCCAGGCCCTGACCTCAGACGTGGTCTTCTGGGGGCCGTTGGGTCGCAGCGAAGGAATCGCGGTGGTCGAGCGGTTCGTGCTGGACATCCGGCGCCACCCGGCGGGGACCGGCACGATGGTGCGCTGCTCAGCGGTGGACATGCCTGACGAGTGGGCCCGGTACCAGTGGGTCTTCACCACGCCGGATGGAGGCCCCCGCCTGGCGGGAACGGACGTCGTCCATCTGCGGCGGAGCCTCATCGACCAGGTCATCGTCTTTGCGGGGGAGATCGAGCCGTCCGCCTCCTGAGTCGTCCTTCTGTCGCTGTCCTTCTCGTGAACTTGTCTCTTTCGGCACTCCGGGGCTGCGGTTCGCAATCGGTCAGGCTGCGGCGTTGAGGGGGCGTCTGCCCCAGCGGATGCCCTTCTCGCTGCGGATGCGGGCGCGTTCCTTGCGTTGGGCGGCAAGTTGGCGTTGCGCCAGCGCAGGTAGCGGTGCAGTGCCTGGGTTTGCGTGGTGTGGCTGCGGTGGTGGGAGTTGGCGGCGTTTCCTACGACGACGTGCCCACCGAGTACCTGGAGCCGCCCACGGTCGTGGAGCAGGCGCTGGGGCCGCGCCGTCCGTCCGGCTGGGTGCTGGCGAGGGCTGGCGGCCGCGGGCCCGGCCGAGGTGTCGTGCACGCGGTCGACTGCGAGGAAGCCCGGGAGGAACGCCGGTGCTGAACCAGGAGCGCGCGCTGGATGCGGCGCAGCGCCCTGGTACCCGGCTGTGCTCCCTGTGCGGCGCGGCGGCTGAACTGGACCCGGTTCTGAAGGGCTTCAACGGCGAGGGCTTCGGCGAGAGCTGAGCTGTGGATCAGCGGCGGGTGACGGTGAAGCCGCTGTCGTTGACAGCGGCGGTCCACACGTCGCGGTGGTCGAACCATTTGGTGATATTGGGCTGCATCTCGGTGATGGCGCGCATCCGGGCCTGCCAGTCGTGCCCGACGTCGCCGCGGCTGCTGTCGCACCCGGTGCAGCCGTCCTCGCCGTGGATGTGGCCGGCCATCCAGGCGTTGACCGCCACGTTGATGATGACCGCGTACAGGTCACCGCCGGTCTGGGCGGCACGCTGCACCTCCTGGAGTGCCGCGGCTGCCAGGAACAGCGGACCCTGCCGCGCCGCTTCCACCTGGACGTGGTCCGCGCGCACCTGGAGCGGACCGAGCGGCACGGTCGCTGCCGCAGGCAGCCGTACGCCCGCGAGCTGCAGCGCACGCACGGTGTCCACCGGTTCCAGCTGGAGTGCGGCGGCTGGCACGCGACCGACAACTGGACCAAGGACGTCACGGCGTCCGAGGTGGCCGCGCTCGTACGGGCCTTCGTCGACAAGACGCTCGCCCCGCAGGAAGGCCGGCCTTCTCCCGGCACGACCACGGGCGCAGGGTGACCACCGCACGACGGTGTCGTTGAGCGACGTCGCGTGCATGAACATCCGCCACCCCACGGATGCGCGAGCGAGCCAGGACCAGTTGGTCCGGGCTCGCTCGCTGTTCGGGGTACGGCTGCTACAGGTCGAACTCGAGGTGCTCGATGTCCGTGAAGCGGACTTCCTCCAGGGAGCCGGCGCGGCGGCCGCCGTCCTGGAAGTACACCTCCTTGAGTGCTTCGGCGGCGATCTCCCGCAGCTGTTGGTCGGTGGCGCCCTGCTCCTGGGCGTCGAAGAGGCGGGCGGCGTACTGCGGCGGCAGGGCGACGGTGAGGTGCCGGATCCGGTCCTGGTCGGTGGAGCCGATCGGGGCGGTGTAGCCGAGGCGGGCGCGGGTGTCGATGACGATGCCGCCGGTGCTCGCCGCCTGCTCGCGGGCCTTCGCCCGGATCTGCGGCTGCCATCGGGCCTGCACCTCGCGCTCTATGCGGGCGGCGAGATCGGGGCGGGGCTTCTTGATCTGGTCTTTCACGTACCGCTCGACGGTCCGCTGAGAGACCCGCAGCATCTGGGCGACCGCCTTGGTGCCCTTGAGCTGTTTGACCAGGTACCGCATCTGCGCGCCGGCCGACTTCGGGATCGGGCGGGTGAACGCCTTCTGCACCGCCTGGTCCAGGCCGTCCCCGAACATGCTCATAGCGGTCTACCTACTCTCCGTTGTCCTTGTCGGTGACGGTGCCGTCCTTGATGTACCGGGCGAGGTTGAGCTCCGGGGCGTTGAACTGTTCCCGGACGCCCTCGCCCCACAGCACGCTCTGCGTGCCCTCCCACTTGACCAGGCCGGGGTTGACCCCGAGCTTGAAGCCGCCGGGCAGCGGCTTGCCCTCGCGGTAGGGCAGGAAGTCGAGCGGCGAGGGCCCGTTGGCCGCGTACACGACGCAGTCGGACAGGATCGCGACCGGGTACTGCCCGGTGAACGCCGCGTGCTTCACGATCTTGCGGTGCAGGTTGATCCGGGTGCGGGAGATGACCGCCGCGCGGATGTCCGGCCGCCAGGTGGGGCGGGACAGGGCGCGCCACGGCTCGCCGGGCCGCCAGCCCTCGCTGCGGGGGCGCTCGCGCAGCTTGCCCAGGCCGCCCTTGACCGTCGCCTTGACCGCCGAGACGACGATGGCCAGCTCCGGGTCGCGGCTCTTGTAGCCGTCCATCGCCGCAAGGAAGTCGGCCGGCGGGAGGTCGGCGTCGACGCCGAGGTCGGCCATCGTGGCGAGGTAGGCGTCCCGCAGGCGGTTGTACCAGCCGTCCAGGTAGCGGCCGTTCTCGCGCCGCACCCACGCCTCCACCGGCCGGACCTCGTAGCCGAGTTCCACGGCGTACGCCACGGTTGGCGTCGCGTACCAGGCCGGCCCCTCGGGGCGCTCGCCCTTCGGCGTGAACGGGCTGGGCAGCAGCTCGTCGTCCAGGTCCGTCCACTGCTTGCCGATCTTCACCTTCAACAGGTCGACGTGGCTCAGGTCGACCAGCCACGAGCCGGGCAGCTTCGGGTCGAACACTGGGGCCTTGACGTGCGTCGGCGCTCCGAGGCCGACGTTCAGCCCATTGGCGCCCGCCGCGAAGGCCATGTTCACGTCGATGCCGACCAGGTGCCGCAGGGTGCACTCGGCATCGGTCATCGGCCGCGCCCAGTCGTATGCCTCCTCGAACAGCTTCTCCGCTGGGCCGCGGACGTGGAACCGGGGCAGGTCCTTGAGGACGGGGTGGCCGTCGGGGGCTTCGCACGGTGCCGGGTCGACCGGGTCCTTGCCCAGGCTGCCGGGGTTGTGCTCGGAGTGCCGCTTGCCGTCGACGTCGGGCTCGGAGGCGCGGGTCGCCGGGTGCAGCGCGGTCATCAGCTCCAGGCCGGTCACGGCCGTGGAGCCGCGCGGCGTCATCACCCGGGACGCGTACACGCCCAGGACCCGGGCGAGTTCCGCCGGCGGCAACTGCCCGGCGGTGCCCCAGTGCCGGGTGTCCAGCGCCTGCCAGGACGGAATGCACAGCTGCACGCAGGCCCGCTCCGAACCGGTGGCCGGACGGTAGATCCGCGCCCACGGCCCGAACCCACGCTTCGTCAGCTTCCACTCCGCGCGCACCAGGTGCTTGATGACCTTGTGGCCCTCCGGCAGGCGCCCGGCAAGCTTCTCCTTCTCCGTGAGCGTCGCCGGGAGGCCGTAGCGCTCCAGTGCGGCCTCGGTGAGCACGAGCAGCGGGTCGGCGTCCTTGCCCGGCCCGGACAGCTTCGGCTGCCCGAGCTTCGCCTCCTTGAGCGTCCAGTCCACCAGGGACGGCAGGGACTTGGCGGGCACGTCCAGGACCAGGCCGCCGACGCAGTACGCCAGCACCTTCCCGTCCTCGACGTCCAAGACCGCCAGCGGCCCGTTCTCGAACCGCGGGTCGATACCCGCCGGGATGGCGGCCGGGGCCGCCTTCTTCGTACCCGGGCGGCGTGACGTCGACGATGTCGGCCTGGTGGTGCGCGCCGGACGCGGCGCGGCAGCCGGAGCAGCAGCGACGGGGGCGGGGGTGGTCTGGGTGTTCTCGGGTGCAGTCATGACCGCAGCCTCGGATGCCGGGCCTGTGGATCGCGGCTGCGCTTGTGCCGGGGCGGGGTCGGCGGCGAGCGCGGGCGGCACCGAGGTGTCCTGGGCGGGCGCGGTGGCGTCGGCGGGGTAGAGCTCCGCGAGCTTGTCCAGCAGCCGGGCGTACGCGTCCCGCTCCGGCGGGCGAGGCTCGGTCTTGCCGGACTCCCACGCGCTGACCGTGGCCCGGCGCACCTTCAGTGCGCCTGCCACCTCGTCAATCGTCAGGCCGTGCGCGGCACGCAGCCGCTTACGCTCCGCCGGCGGCGGCAGCGCGGCACGGGACGCGAGCAATGCGTCGACCGCGTCGAACAACTCGGACATGAAACACCTCCTGCCCCCACACTCTACCCCGCGGAACGTACGAAGCGCGTACGTTTAGCGTACGAAGTGCGTGCGCATTGCATTCCGTCGGAGTTGAGGGGCTGAGATGTCCACACTTCCTGATCTCTCGCAGCGAAGGTGGTTGTCCTGTTCTCTGTGATGTCCGGGCAGTCTCGGAGATCTCCGGGCAAGTGAGCTGACGTCTCAGTCATCTCCAGGCATTTGGTGGGATGCCCCGGTCTTCTCCGGGTACGCCGCCTCTGCGCTGACTACGGTCGTCGTGGCTGATCGGCGTCGAACCGGAGGCCCGGTGAATGTGAACGAGGTGTCGGCAGAGTACGTCGAGCTGGAGTACGTCAGCGCGGCTGGGCTTCGTAAACGCGGGTCTTTGGGGCTCCTGTGGCCGGTCCCGTTTGAGTCGGTACGGCCCGAGCGGCGGTCGTGCGGAACGCCGGAAGGATCGGGACCCGGGCCCTTCGGCTACCGCCTGATCCCACCGGGCGGCCCATGCGGCCCGGTGGGTTCAGCGGTAGGTCACGACCAGGATGCGGCCACCAGCGAGCGTTCCGCAGCCGCCAGGTGCACGGCGGAGGCGAGCCAGGCCCTGGCGTAGGCGTCGGCCGAGGGGTCGGTCAGACGGCCGAAGGTGTCGCGGGGACGGCGGCCCGCCTCCGTTGTCAGGGCCTGTGCGAGGTGGGCGGCTACGCCGAGTTCCGCGCGGGTCAGGCGGGCGGAGAGCGAGGCCGCGTCCGTGCCGCGGCCCGCCTCAGCCACGGCACGGCGACCGCCCGCGACGCCCGTCTCCAGCAGGCGCCGGACACGCCACAGCGGTGCCTCCGCGAGCGGGTCGGGGCCCGCGGTGACCGGCCCGCAGGCCGCGGGTCCCGCCGTCTCGCGGGGGAAGTGCTCGCCCTGGAGCCGGTCGTAGCCCAGGTCGGCACGGCCCTTCCACTCGTCCGGCAGCCGCAGCGTGGCGGACGCCCCCGGCACCGGCCCGACCGCCAGTGACAGGAGCGTCGCCGCCCTGCCTAGGTCGGGACGGCCGAGCAGACGCAGAGCGAGCCCCGGGTGTTCGGCGATCCGGCGCAGGTTGGCGGCGTGCGGGAGCTCCGGGTGGGGGTGTGCGGGGCGGAGCCGCAGCAGCGGCCCCTCACCGGCGACGCGGACGACGACAGAGTCGCCGGCCGCACCGATCACCTCGACGTCGCAGCCCAGCAAACTCGGCGCCGTACTGCCGGGCCCGCCCGTCTCGGGCGCGCCGTCGGCGAGCACGGCGGCCATCGCCTCCTGCACTGGTCGGGTGAAGAGGGCGGCGGCGGGTTCCTCGGACCAGTCCACCCCGCGCAGTGGCGTCGCGCCGACCCCCCGCCCTGCCCCGAGCCGCCCGTCGGCGGAGACGGTCGCGCCGACGATCCGCAGACCCCCGCGCGCCAGCCCGGCATGGTCGAGGACGGCACCGCCGAGCGCCACGGCCGCGGACCCTGCGCCCTTCACGCGGGCGAGGCCACCGGGGCGCACGTCGGACACCGTGTAACCGGCGCCGTCCGAACCGACCAGGTGCGTGGTCACTCCGCCGTACCCCGTCGCGGACAGCACCGGCTCCCGGCACAGGCCGTAGACCCGCAGGCTGCCGCCCTGTTCGTAGACCCGGCGCGCGGAGCCCGCCGCCTCCGTGTCGGCCGACCCGGAGGCGAGCAGGGCGGTGCCGGCCAGCAGCTCACGGAAGGCTCCGGTGAGGTCGGCGAGACGTTGTCCCTCGCTCCGCTCCCGCGCGGCCCTCAGGCTCCGTACGACTCGCAGCGCAGCCGCTTCGGCCCGCGGCAGCCCGGCCAGCCGCGCGGTGTGGGCGGCACGGAGCAGCTCGGCCTGCACCACGGCGCCGCCCGCCGTGACGCCGGCGGACAGGGCCTCGGCGGCGGCGTCCCACAGCGCCGTGGCGGCGCGGACCTGCGCCGCGGTGAGGGCGGCCGGTGCGACCGCCGTGGCCGCAACGTCGGCGGCGGGGGCGGTGGGTGAGGCCGCCTCTGGCCCCGCGCCCGTGTCGGAGGCTGTGCCCGAGCCTGCGGTCTTACCCGTACCCGAGTCGTCACCCCCGCCCGCGTCGCCCTCCCTATCGGTGATGGGTGCCGCGCCCAGGACCGCGGCCCGGTGCAGGCAGCGCGGGGCCAACAGGCAGGTGCACACGGCCTGCTCCGCGTTCGTGACCGTGCCGGAGGGGCCCGGGCGCAGCGTGACCGTGGCGTCCTCGCCGAAGTGGACCTCGACCGCCCCGTCGGCTGTGGCGGAGGCCTGGTCGGCGCAGCCCGAGATCGCCGCGTCGAGTTTCTTGCGCAGCCGTGCGCTGAGCTGCTGCACGGTGTCGGCGAGGACGTCGGGGGCGACGGGAGGCAGGAGTTCGGTGCTCAACGGGGTTCTCCACGGAGGCGGTCGCCCACCCAGCGGGCGAGTTCGAGCGGGCTGAGGGCGGCCACCGGCATACCGGCCGCGACGAGTTGGCGCGCCACGGACACCGAGTAGCGCGGCGTGCCAGTGTCGTCGAGCGCCGCGCAGCCCAGCAGGTGGGAGCCGGAGGACGCCAGGGCACGCACCTCGCCCAGCAGCCCGCTGAGCGGTGCACCCTCCTCGAAGTCGCTGACCACGACGACGAGCGTGCGGCTCGGCACGGTGATCAGCGAACGCGCGTGCGCGAGACCGGCCGCGATGTGCGTTCCGCCGCCGACCCGGACCTCCAGCAGCAGCGACAGCGGATCCTCGACCCGGTCGGTCAGATCGATCACCTGCGTGGAGAAGGCCAGGAAGTGCGTGGACAGGGTCGGAACCCCTCCGAGAACCGCGGCCGTCAGCGCCGACCAGATAACCGACGCCTCCATCGAGCCTGAGACATCGACGACGAGTACCAGGCGCCAGTCCGCCTCCTTGCTCGCCCGCGTGCTGAACAGCGGGCGCTCGGGTACGACGACGAGCCGGCCGTCCTCCGTCCGTCGGGTGTGGGCGAGATTGGCTCGCAGGGTACGGGCGAGGTCGAGGCGCCCGCCGGGCCGTCGGGTCGGGCGCGGGGTGGCCAGACCGGTGAGAGCCGGGCGCAGGCGGGTGGCCAGCTCCCGGGACAGCTCGTCGACGAGCCGCTTCACCAGCGGACGCAGCCGCGCGAGTTGAGCCTCGGGCATTCCTCCGGCCAGGGACAGCACCGAACCGAGCAGCTCCACCGATGGGCGTACCGACGCCGGATCGAGCTGCGCGAGCACGTCGGTGCGGCCCGCGTCGGCGGCCTCCGCGAGGACCTCCTCGCGTACGTCGGTGCCGAAGAGGGCCTCCAGCTCCTGTGCCCACTCCCGCGCGGTGGGGAAGGACGGGTCCTGACCGCCGCCTTGACCTGGTGCGCCGCCGTCCAGGTCCTGGGCGCCTTCGCCGCGCCCGCGGCCGTAGAGCTCGTCCAGGGCGTGGGCGTAGCGGCGCGCGTCGCCAGTGAGCCGTTCCTTGTGGCGGCCGAGCAGCAGCCGCCAGCGGTCGGTACGGCCGAGCCGTCGGTTTGCGTCGTCCGCGGCGGCGCTGTCCGCTGCGGGTGGGGGTGCGGGGCGGGGATTGTCGGCCGAATCCGAGCCCGGGTCCGTTCCTGCGTCGGTGTCCGCGGCCGGCAGGCCCAGGGCCTTCAGCGCTGCCGATCCGGCCGCGTCGGCCGCCGCCCACAGGGCGAGCAGCTCGGGCGGGGCGTCGAGTGACAGGTCGAGCCGGTCGCCGAGCCGCTCCGTCACAGTGGTGAGTAGCCTGTCGCGCGCGGCCGGGGCCAGCGTGTCGAAGCCGCCGCGCAGTGCCGGAAGCCGGTCGAGGAAGTCCTGGTCGGCCAGCGCGTCAACCCGGTCCATGAGCGCGGCGAGCGCGTCCGGCGACGCTTGGAGCAGGGGACCGGCGGCCGTGAGCAGCCCGGTAAGACGCTTCGCCAGCGCCCGGCGCGTGTCCGGAGCCGTGGCCCCGTCGATCCAGCCGGCCGTACGCTCGCCCAGCCCGGCCGCGTCGTCCAGGTCGAGCAGCACGCGTACGGCCAGGGCCGCGCCCTGGATGAGCGGGGAGCCCTCGGCCGCCAGCTCGGCGAGCGCCCGGTCCAGTCGCAGGCCCAGGTGACGGGCGGCCGTCCGGTCTGCCAGCGCCACCAGCGCCCCGGCGTCGGCGCCGCTGTCGCTCCCGGTGAGGCCGGGCAGGGACCGGACCGCGGCCTCAAGGAGTTCCTCCGTGAGCGCGCCGGCCGTCGTGCGGGCGTCCTGCATGGTGCCGGGGTAGTGGCCGCGCCGCAGTCCCTCCAACAGGTCCAGGGCCTGGAGGAGCTCGGGCAGGTCGGCGCTGTCGGGCAGCACGGCGGAGGCCTCGTACAGGCGCACGTCGACCAGTTCGGGCAGGCCGCAGCGCGCGGCGGCGGTCAACCCGGTGAGGATCTGGGCCGGGGTGGGGCCGCCCTCGGCGGCCTCGTGGCGCGCGGTCGCGGCGAGCGTGCCGGCAGCGGCCTGGGCCGCGGTCACCCCGCGCACGCCCGCGAGGTCGAGGCGCGCGGGCACGGACGGCGTCCACGTCAGACGCCATCTGGTGCCGAGCGCCGTGCCGTCGCCCGTGCTCGCCACGTCCAGGGGTTCGCCGTACGAGGCGCCGATCACCAGCAGCCGCTGGAGCAGCACTTCGCGGCGGCCGTCCAGAGGCGAACGGAGCGGGTCGAGGCGCAGGTCGCGGCGGTCGGGGTCGTCCGGTCGGGGCAGCCGCAGTTCCGCGAGCTCGGCCTCGACCGAGGGGCCGAGACCGGACCGGGGCGCGTGCGGGCTGATCCGGCCGCGTGCGGTGCCGACGAACACGGCCTCCAGCGCGCGGGCCAGGGCCCGGCCCCGGCCGAGGGGTTCGCCCTGGCCGAGGACAGTGGTGACGGCCTCCAGGAGTTCGCCGCGCCCGGGCGCGGGCAGTCCGCGCAGGGCGGCCAGGTCACAGGCCAGGCGCAGCGTCTCGGCTGCCTCGCCGGTCCCCGCGGTGTGACCGCCGCGGCGCATCTCGCGGCACAGGCCGGTCACCGCGTCGGCAGCCGCCTCCCGGATCCGTTCCGGATCGCCGGCGGCGGCGAGCACTGCCTGCTGCCACAACGGGTCGCGGATTCCGGCCGGGTAGCCGGACCGGGAGTCGAGCAGGTCGAACGAGTACGGCACGAGGGAGGTCACCGCCGAGCCCTCGGTCGCTGCGGTGCGGTCTTCCCCGGCCCTGCCAGCCGCCCAAACCCCTGCCGCGTCCGTACCGGACCCCCACGTGCGGGGCCCCGCACCGCGCGGCCCGGCCTCGGACGGGACGGCCGCCTGCCCCATAGCGCCGGAGACGCCCGTCGTCCCGGCCCCGGCCTCCGCTCCGGCGTCCGCCTGCGTGGACGCGAGAAGTGCGGGTGTGTGAAAGGCGCCGATCACGGCTGCCACCCGGCGCCCGTCCGCTGAGGCAGAGGCGATCACCTGCCGCATCCGTTCCTCCCGCGCCAGGTCGGCGGCGGGTACGGCGGCGTCGGCACGAAGGGCCCAGCCCACGCCCAGTGCGGCTCGGCGCACCGCGTCCGGGGCGCACCCCGGAGCCAGCACCTCCACCGCGCGATCCCACAGGTCGTCACCGTCCCTACCGGTCCCGGCGGCGGCAAGCGCCTCGGCGTACGAGCGCTGCACCTGCGCCGTCCCGTCGCCGGGAGCAGGGTCAGGACCGGCGTCGAGCGCACCCGCGGCACCCAGGGGCGCATCGGCCTCCGGACGTACGGCCTCGCTCCCGTCCGGCTCGCGCACCGGTCCGAGTGCCCCCGCCGACCAGCGCGGGTCGCCGAGGGGAAGGTCGCAGCACACGACCTCCGCCCCGCGGCTTCTGGCCCAGCGGACCGCGGCGAGCTCCGGTGAGAAGTCCGCGAACGGGTAGAACGAAAGCCGTCCCCCCTCGCCCGCCCCGGCCAGGGCGACCGGGGCGACGGTTTCGGGGTCCGCCAGGTGCTCCAGCCAGGGCTGGAAGTCGGTCGGCAGCTCGACGCAGACCACCTCGGCCTGTGCCTCTTCCAGCAGGGCGGGTACCACCGCGGCCAGCGCCGGACTGTGGTGGCGCACTCCCAGCAGGTACGGCGCACGCGATGCGGCCAGTGCGTCCACGGCCGTGCGTGGATCGACGGTTGTCAACGCAGGCTCCCGCGCAGGTCCCAGAGCCGGCGCCACATCGCCGAGCCGTTCTCTGCGCGGCGGCGCACCGGGCCGTCCCAGTAGCCCAGCAGCCGTGCGTGGTCGGCGGGGTCGTCCTTGCGGACCACTCCGAGCAGATGTCCCGGCAGCAAGTCGAGCACATCCCCGCCGGGCAGGTAGGCGGCCGCGACCCCGAGCGACGCCGCCACCTGGACGGCCTCGGCGGTGGACATGACCGTGCCCGGCCGTTCCACGTCCCATCCCTCGTTGGAGCGGCCGGAGCGCAGGTCTCGGAAGACGGTGACGAGGGCGTCGAGGACGGCTTCATCGACGGCGAAGACCGCGCCCGCCCGCTGCACGGCGGCAACAGCCTGGCGGCGGATCAGGACCGCCTCAGCGTCGGCGTCGGCGATCGGGTCGACGGTCTCGAAGTTGAAACGGCGCTTCAGCGCGGCCGACATCTCGGAGACGCCCCGGTCGCGCAGGTTGGCTGTGGCGATGACGGTGAAGCCGGGGGCGGCGCGGACGACCGCGTCCTCGGTGGAGGTCAGCTCGGGTACGCTGATCCGCCGGTCCGACAGGATGGAGACGAGGGCGTCCTGAACCTCGGGCAGACAGCGGGTGATCTCCTCGACCCGCGCCACCCGTCCGGCCCGCATGGCGGCGAGGACCGGGGAGTCCACCAGGGCCTGCGGGGAGGGGCCCTGGGCGAGCAGCAGGGCGTAGTTCCATCCGTAGCGGAACGCGTCCTCGGTGGTGCCCGCCGTGCCCTGCACCGTCAGGGCGCTGGTCCCGCTGACAGCGGCCGCGAGCAGCTCCGACAGCATCGACTTGGCCGTACCGGGCTCACCGGTGAGCAGCAGCCCGCGCTCTCCGGCGAGGGTGACCACACAGCGTTCGACCAGCGCGCGCTCGCCGACGAACTTCGGGGCGATCACCAGCTTCGACGGCAGACCGGCGCGACGCCGGGGCAGGGCCAGCTCCACGCCGTCGCTTCCGCAGACGAACGTGACCACCGCGCGTGGGGTGAGCGCCCAGCCGGGCGGCCGCGGGCCGGGTTCCTGGGCGGCGAGGAAAGCGAGTTCGGCGGCATGGCGCTCCTCGGCCGGCTGGCCCTGCCGGACGGGTGCGGTCTGTTCGGTGACGGTCATGCGGGTTTCCTTCGTCATGGTTCGACAGGTGTTGCGTACGGGTCGGGGAACCGGCGCGGCGCGCCCGGGGGGGGCGGGCGCGCCGCGCCGTGCTGACGACGGGCGGCCGGTCAGCGGCGGATCAGGTGCCGTTCGGCGGCGCCACAGTGACGGTGCCTCAGCGGCGGCGCCTCGTACGCCGCACTTTCAGCTCCTCGAAGCGCGGGAGGTCGCCGTCGCGGATCCGCTGCCAGGCCCGGGCGAACAGCTCCGCGGCCGGTTCGATCGGCACCAGGGCGCCCAGCACCGGCCGGCCGCCCGAGACCACCCCGTACATCGGCAGCTTCCACTGCTCCACGGGCAGGACGGGTGCCGACTGCTCCGCCCAGGCGCCCGGCAAAACCAGCGAGCGTCCCGCCCGGGCCCGTACGACCGACACCACCAGGTCGGTCTCGGCCAGTTCGGCCCGTGCCGCCTTGAGACGGGCCGGCTTCCACCCCGTCCATCGCGCGGTGTTGCGGTCCGTCGGGTCGGGCATGGCCAGCAGCATCAGGTACAGCGTCGCCGCGTCGGCGGTCAGACCGCGCGTCTCGGCGACCTCGGCCACCCGCTCGGGCACCGAACGAGACGGATCCTGCGGCCACCACTGGCCCCCGTCGTCCGCCGCGCCGGCCGCGGGCGCGCCCGGGTCGGCCAGCAGCCGTGCGAACGCCGGGTCGTACGCCCGCCGCAGGGCCGTCTCGACCCCGGTCTGCTGCTGATCGGCGCCGCGCAGTGCCACCAGGTACGGGTCGGAGCCGGTGGAGTCCAGTAGGGCGGGCCGTATGGCCGGCTGGGGCTGGCCGTCCTGCGTGGCCATGAGCACCGCGCCGTACCGCTCGTGGTCCGGTGCCGTCTCCGTCGGGGCGCCGGCCACCTTCCGGAAGTCCGCGAGGCTCGTGTAGTGCCCAGCGGAGAGCAGCAGTTCGGGTGCCGCAAGACGCTGCCGCACGGCGGTCAGCGCACTCGGCAGCGCCGCCCGCACCGGATCGCCGGCGGGCAGCCGGTGGGCCAACCAGGCCGTCAGGCTCATCGAGCCGGCCAGCACCGCCGAGGTGAACGGCGCATCGGTGGGGGACGCCGTCGCCGGGTGATCGCCCTCGATGCGCCACGGTACGTCGACGCCGAGCTCCGGCGACGACGCCGGTTCCAGCAGCGCCGGGAGCGCCCGGTGCACGGGCCAGCCGCTGCGCGCGGCGCGTGCAGCCTCCGCCGCCAGCCAGTCGGGCACCTGCCGGCGCCGTCCCACCTTCTCGTTCCACACGGCGGCCGCCGACGCCACGTCCGGGCCCTCGCTCCACAGCCGTGCCGGGTCGTCGGGCAGGAGCGCCGCGAGCACCGCCCGGCGCACCTCGACCGGGAGCGCGCGCAGTTCGTCGCGGGCGTGTCCCGCCTCGGCCACCTTCAGACCGAGCGCCTTGCGCAGCTCGGTCGGCAGGAAGTTGTTCTCCCAGCTGTCCACGTCGGGCATGCCCGCGAGAACGATCCGGGCCAGCGCCCGGGACACACCGGTGCGGCGACTGAACTCGTCGGCGGCCTCCGGCAGGAAGGGCACTGCCTCACGGGACCGCGCCTCCCCGAGGAAGCCGGTCAGCCAGTCGGCGCCGCGCACCCGATCGCCCACCGGCGCGTCACCGCTCACGGTGTAGGGGCCGGGCACCTCGAAACGGCCGCTCGGGTCGTGGAGCAGCGCGCCGAACTCCCACCCGTCGTCGACGTCGGAGTTGTGCTCGGTGAAGCCGAGCGCAGCACCGCCGCCCAGGGGCAGCACACTGCGGTGCGTGACGTTGCGCCGCTGGCCGTCCGGCGTGTGCAGGTGGGGCGTCGCCAGGCGGACCAGGACCCGGCGCCAGTGACCGGCCGAGGCCGCCGTCGAGGCCAGCCCCAGCACGTCCACCCGGCCGAGGACTTCGAGCAGGGCCGCCCGGTGTGCTGGGCCGCTGCCGGGCGCGACGGCCCGGTAGGCGATCGCGGCCGGCTCGTCCAGGAGCGAGACGAAGGGCAGTCCCGAGTAGGGCAGCGACGGCAGATCGAAGTGCAGCCGGCCCGGCAGGGCCGTGGCGGCGGTGTCCGCGCGCACGGACGCCAGAGTCTCCAGGTATTGGTGGGTCACGTCGGTGTCCGCGCCGTACCGGTAGTAGCCGGTATTGACGATGCCGTGCAGCGCCTTGGCGAGCACGTGGTCACTCGGTCCCTGGACCCGGACCTCCGTGGGCTCGGCGGCGGGGTCGAGCCGTGCGGCCACGGCGTCCAGCGCCTTCTGCTGCCGTACCGCGAAGCGCAGCACCTTCACCACGCCGGCGATCAGCTCGGGTGCCGAGACCTGCGGCAGCGCGGCGCTCACCAGCTCGGGCAGGTCCGCCACCCGCTCCGCGAGCACAGCCGCCTTCAGCAGGGCGCCGGCCGACTCCGCGTCGGCGCCCCGCAGCGCCGCCGACCCCTGCGGATCACGCGCGCGCAGCATGTACAGGTACGGCAGCGGCGGCAGGGCCTGAGCCGCGGTCCCGTACAGCTCGTTGCGGTGGTCGCACTGGGCCGTCGTCGTGACCGTGCCCTCCGGGTCGCTGAGCGACAGCTCGCGCCACTGCTGGGTCAGTGCCCGCGGCCGGTCGTCGCCGGGGAACGTCAGCGCGGCGACCGGCCTGTCGGCGCCCTTCGGAAGGGTGACGACCCGTCCGGTGGTGTCCTCGCCGTGGTGGCCGCCGTCGGACAGCCGCAGGACACGCCAGCCGAGGAGTCCGTCCGTGGACGTCCCCTGGGCCGAACCCGCCACCACCGGGGCGGGCCGCAGCCAGCACGAGCCGGCCGCCAACTCGGCCCCGGGGGCGTGCCGCAGCAGCGCGTCGGCGAGGAAACCGGGCTGCGAGCGTCGGCCGTACGCACCGCCCACGGGGTCGTATTCGAGCCAGCCGCCCTTGTCCTCCCCGTCCCTGTCCTGCCACACCCAGTACGACGTGCCGTCGGACAGCAGCGCGCGCTCCGCGGGCAGCTTCGTGTCGCCGCTGTGGAGGACCCCGCCGCCGGTGGTGCGGCCGCCGCCGGGCAGTTGCAGGCTGAGGTGATCCGAACGCATGGCCCAGGAGCCGGCGCCGGCTCCTGCGAGAGCGAACACCGTGTCGGGCGCGGTGTGCCAGTAGCCTTGCGGCTCGCCTCGACCGTACGTGCTCCAGAACACCAGCAACGCACCGTCCACGTAGTGGAAGCCCGTCCGCCACACGGACGTGGTGGGCAGCCGCAGATCGTGCACGAGAACGGTGGAGTCGGCGTCGATGACGCGCACCTGCGTCGCGTTGGCCACGATCAGATACGGCCAGGCCTCGACGACCGTCAGACCCTCGGTGGTGTGGTGCCCCGGTGCCAGCTCCGTCAGCGCCTCCTCCCACGCCGGCCAGCGCAGTTCCTCCCACAGACCGCCCCGAAGCGTGCGCGCCACGGCCTCGCCGAGATCGGCACCGGCCGCGGCCGCGACCTCCTGCGGCGCGAGCGCGAGAGCCTCGGAGGGCAGCCACGAAAGCCGCTCGATCGCCTTCGGCAGTCCGGGCAGCCCGGCCGCCACCGACGAGGCGGCCACCTCGCGCATCCACTCGGTGAGCATCGGGCGGCCGCCGGGCGAGGCGGCCAGCCGCCGCATCACGTCCGCACCGGAGGACGCGCTGTTGTAGCTGTTCGCCCCGCGTCCGAAGGCGGGCCGGAAGCGCGGGTCGGCCGCCAGCGCGACCAGGTCCCGCGGCTCCTCGCCGCGGGCCCAGTCCGACAGGTTCAGGGCGCTGCCGCGCTGGTGGTGGGCGGACTTCTCCTCGGGGTCAGCGACCGCGATCTCCAGCGAGAGCAGGAGGTCCAGCAGGTTCACGTCCTCTACACCGATCCGCAGGAACCGCTCGCTCTCGGGCCGCGCCGCCAGATCGGCACGCAGCCGGCCGGCCGCCCGCTCGACCAGCTCCAGCAGGGCGGGCGGCGTCGGGCGCGGCCCCCAACCGCGATGCCGGGCACCGTGAAAGCGCTCCAGCCAGCCCGCCGCGCCGTCGGAGCACCGCTCCTCCTGCGGCAGGCCGGCGTCCACGAGACCGGCATCGGCCCCCGACTCCGCCATGATTCCCAGCCACAGCTCGGTCATATCCCCGTTGTCCCCGGGCGGGGTCATCGACAGCAGCGTGCCCCGCGCGGACGGAACGCGCCGGGCCAGCGCGACCAGCGCGCCGCGGTGCGACTTCCACCAACCGGCGGCGGCCCGCAAGGTGGCCGGCAGCGGAAGGAGCTCGGCGAGGTAGTCCTGCTCCGCCTCGTTGCCGGACAGGGCCGCGGCGCGGGCGAGCCGCTTCAGCTCCACCGCGGCCTGGGCGGACGGCGCGAGACCGCCGGCGGTCCGGCGCACGCACAGCCGCCGGAACCGCTCGTACGCCTCGACGGGCGCGAGCCGGGCCGACAGGTCCTTGCCGTAACCGGTCAGGACCTTCACCGGCAGCGCGCCGGCCAGGGCGAACTCCAGGAACAGGGCGTCGAGCCGGTCCTCGTCGACTGTCAGCCCGTGCTGCGCCTCGCTCGTGCGGGCACGGCCGAACAGCTGGCCGGCGTACGTGCTGTTCTCGACGCCGAGGAAGATCCGCGCGGCCTGCTCGTAGAAGACGGGCAGGAAGTGCGGGACGGCCGAGGCGAGCCGCCCGGCCAGCTCGTGGCAGGCGTCCAGGGCGGCCTTGGGCTTGGTCTTGGCCTGCCGGGCCAGCCGGTCCAGCTCCGGCACGACCGCCAGGGCGTGGTGCCCGTCCTCGGGGTGGTGCACCAGCACCCACTCGGGAAAGCCGAGTTCCTGGCGCCAACCGAGACCGACCACGGCCGGCTCGCCCTGCGGCTCGAGTCCGAGGAAGCCGGCGGCGAGGTCCTCGGCGGGGCCCAGTTCCGCCGAGGCAAGCCGCACGACGACCCGATCCTCGCCGAGCACCGCGTGGCGATAGGCCCGTGCGGTCAGTTCGACCGCCGAGGGGCCCGCACCCCGCGCGTCGGCCGGGAGGACCGCGCCTGCCGCGAGCAGCTCCTTGTTGTCGTTCCCAACCGTCCCGGTCACGCGTCCCCACCCTCTTCGATCGTGCGGCCGGCGTACAGCGCAGCGGCCATGCGCATCCCCTCGGACCAGGCCACCAGCCCGACCTCGGTCAGCCGCACCGCGCGGCCGTCCTCGTCGTGCCAGCTCAGCCCGCCGGTCTCCGACTCCCCGTCCCAGTACGGCTCGCCGATCCACACCGACGCCTCCGTGCTGCGGCCCCCATCACGTACTTTGCACGTGGCGTAGCCACCGGACACCCGGTAGCCGAGGCCTGTGGCGCGCGCCGCGAGACCGAACCGCGAGGCGAACTTCCCGCCCGCGTAGTCCCGTACCTCCGTCGCCGTCTCCGGACGCGCGGCATCCGGCCCGTCCGGCCTGGTCCAGGTCGCCCGGTGGATCTGCTCCACCTTCTGGGTGATGCCGAGGTCGGCCGCGAAGTCCCGTACGTCGTCCAGGTCCGGCAGGAGCACGGGGTGGGGAAGCGTCACCGTGCGCGGCGACAGCCGCACGGTCTCACCGTCGAGGTCGACCACCTTGAGCTCCCCGCCGCCGGTGACGTCCCGCAGGAAGCCGACCTCGTCCGGATCGTCGCCCACGACGGCCATGTCACGCAGCGCCGCCTGCCACGCCTCGTCCGGCCACACCCGCGCGATCAGCTCCGTCGGAACCGGAAGCGACGACACCATCCAGGCATCCACCTGAGCCACGCACGAGGCCTCGTGCCGGTCCAGCCACTCGGCCAGCTGCCTCAGCCGGTCGACCTCGGGACTGTCGCGCAACGCCTTCGGCAGCGCCTTCAACTGCCGCCCCCCGACTCGCCGTGCGACCACGCGCCCGTCCTCGAGGGTGATCTCGTACCCCTCACCCGCTGCCAGCCACGCCATCAGCCGTGCCCCTCCGCCTGTCCATCAGATGTCAGCGCAGCCCGAACCAAGGGCCACGAAGCCCCTGAACTGCGATATGAGGGGAGACTAACGAGGGCCACTGACAACGCGGATGTTGTGCATCGCCGGTGGGATGCACGGCATCGGGGGCGCGGCATCGGGTGCATTCAGTGGCCGGCCTCCCGGCCACGGTGCGGTCCGGGCTCCTGCGGGCGGTGCGCCTGCTGGTCGTCCTCGGGCACCGGGTGCAGCGCGTTCTTCGCGTACGGGCAGTTCACCGCCGGGGACGCCGCCCTGGCCCGGTTCTACCAGCGCCAGGGGTTCACCATGCCCCGGGCGAGCCGGTCTTCCTCGCTGGCGGCTCCAAGCACACCGGCGTCGGTGCCTCACCACTCCCCGGCGAGCAGATGTTCTCGCGCATGCTCTGACCCCGTACCCGGCGGCTTCGGAAACCGGACCCGGGACCTCCCGGCCAGGCTGGCCCTGGCCGGGCAAGGACGTCCCCGAGAAGCGCAGCGGCGGCGCGCGGCGGGACGACGGCGGGGTGGGGAGCCCGGTACCGCATCGCACGCCGGCCGGCCGCCGGGGTCCGGGCGAGGTCCACCTCCCCGGCGTTGATCAGCCCCCCGCGCAGCCGGTTGACGGCCGAAACAGCCGTTCCCCGCCCGGCCACACCCTGGCCGCCGCGCCACGCCCGTGTGAGCCCGGTCAGTCGAGCGCGCGCAGCACCAGCCGCGCAACTCCTGTGATCCCCCGCCCGATCCACCCGAGCAGTCCCGTCTCCACCGCCACCTCGGCGGCATCCGCAGCCGCGTCCGCGCGGTCCGGCCCGGAACGGCACCGCGAACAGGAACGAGGCAAAACCGCGAAATTCCCCGGAGTCACCGTCGTCGAACGTCCCGGGAAGAAGCCATGAACACCTCACCCATCCACCTGATGCTCCTGGTCCTGCTCCTGGCGGTCATCGCGCTCTTCTGCACCCTCGTAGGAGCAGCGGCCGGCCTGCTTGCTCGCATCGACGGAGCCACCTACGCCACCGCCCTGCTACGGGGTGCCCTGGCCTTCGCGGGCAGCGCCACCATCTCCCTGGCACTGCTGACCTTCGTCCTCGCAGCACTGTGAACGACGGATGCGTTGCCGTACTTCGTCAGGCGCACGTGGCGTGCGCCGTGGTGATGCTGTCGGTACGTACCTGAAGAGCGGGTCGACGTCGTGACGCCGGGTGCCCATGCCGAGCGGGGAGTCGCGCTGCGGTGTGCGGACGCCGGCGAGGTGATGGGGCGTCTGATCGCGGAGGGTGTCGCCGGCGACTTCAGTGCGCCTGACGTGCTGCGGTT
>NZ_JBEOYU010000033.1:0-70186 GCF_040297265.1 Streptomyces sp. NPDC001832 | reverse complement strand
GACTGATCCAACCGCCGCTGAACAGCACGAATACACCTACACATCAGTGACATACAACGCCGAACACCTCAGCGACATCACGGCCGAACCTCACACCCGGCGTGGCGGCCGGTCGGCCGGGTCCGCTGAACTGGCCGTACACCTCGCGGAGGTGAGGCAGCGTGAGCGGGCCAACCTGGTGCGGTTGGAGACGTTCGTCCGGGAGAGCGTCCTGCCGCGCACCCATCCGCACACCACGCAGCGGCGCGGGGTGCTGGAGGCGCTGGGCGAGGCCGGCGGTCTGTACACCGCGCGCACGGTGAACAGCGACGGGGATTACGTCGTCTGCACGCTCGATGCCGGGCACTACGACCCGGACGACAAGCCGCCCTTCGAGGACGGAAAGCCGGGCGGCTGGCACAAGGCGGATGCGTCGATCTGGAACGACTTGGGCGCGGCCTGCATTCCGCACGCGGCCCTCTGAAAGACCACAGGAATTCAGCGCTCGGGGAGGCAAGGAAATGTCAGCGATTCAGCTCAAGGAACACCAGGTAGATCAGCGCTCCGCGTTTCGTAGGTGGGTGGGGTTCCCTGCAAGGTCATCTGTGCCTCCGCAGGGTGCCCGGGGCACGATCGTGTCAGCGACCGGCTCGGGCAAGACGATCACGGCCGCCGCGTGCGCGCTGGAGTCGTTCGCGGACGGCCGGATCCTCGTCACCGTGCCCACCCTGGACCTGCTCGCGCAGACCGCCCGGGCGTGGCGGCTGGTCGGTCACCGGGCCCCGATGGTCGCGGTGTGCTCGCTGGAGAACGACGCGGTCCTCAACTCGCTGGGGGTGCGGACCACCACGAACCCGATCCAGCTCGCCCTGTGGGCCGGGTCCGGGCCCGTGGTCGTGTTCGCCACATACGCCTCTCTCGTGGACCGCGAGGACATCAACGCACCGATGGGCCAGCGGAAGGTTCGCGGGCCGCTGGAGGCCGCTCTGGCGGGCGGGGAGCGGCTGTACGGGCAGCAGATGGCCCCGTTCGACCTCGCGATCGTGGACGAGGCGCACGGAACCGCTGGTGATCTTGGGCGGCCGTGGGCGGCGATCCACGACAACGCCCGCATCCCGGCGGACTTCCGGCTCTACCTGACCGCCACGCCGCGCATCCTCGCCGCGGCCCGCCCGCAGAAGGGCGCGGACGGCCAGGAGGCGGAGATCGCGACCATGGCCGACGACCCGGAGGGCACCTACGGCGCGTGGCTCGCAGAGCTCGGACT
This sequence comes from Streptomyces sp. NPDC001832, assembly GCF_040297265.1. Lineage (NCBI taxonomy): Bacteria > Bacillati > Actinomycetota > Actinomycetes > Kitasatosporales > Streptomycetaceae > Streptomyces > Streptomyces sp. NPDC001832. Next base: position 68,940 of record NZ_JBEOYU010000033.1, on the reverse strand, counting down.
CTCGGAGGCGATCGAGCGCGGAATCCTCGCCGGATTCGAGATCGACGTCCTGGAGATCCGCGACCCCTCCCCCGTCCTCGGGGAGTCCGAGGAGGCGCGGCGCGGCCGGCGCCTGGCGCTCCTGCAGACCGCGCTCCTGGAGCACGCCGCCGCGTACAACCTCCGTACGGTCATGACGTTCCACCAGAAGGTAGAAGAGGCACAGGCGTTCGCGGACAAGCTCCCGGAGACCGCTGCCGAGCTGTACGTCAACGACGCCTCCGACGACGACCTGGCCGCCGCCGACAGGCTGCCGAAGTCCTCGATCGACGCGGAATTCTACGAGCTGGAGGCCAGCCGCCACGTACCCCCGGACCGTGTCTGGTCGGCGTGGCTGTGCGGCGACCATTTCGTAGCCGAACGGCGCGAGATCCTGCGCCAGTTCGCCAACGGCATCGACGCCAACAACCGGCGCGTGCACCGGGCCTTCCTCGCAAGCTGCCGCGTGCTCGGGGAAGGCGTCGACATCACCGGCGAGCGCGGAGTCGAAGCCGTCTGCTTCGCCGACACCCGCGGCTCTCAGGTGGAGATCGTCCAGAACATCGGCCGGGCGCTCCGGCTCAACCGCGACGGCAGTACGAAGATCGCGCGCATCATCGTGCCAGTGTTCCTGGAACCCGGCGAGGACCCGACAGACATGGTCGCCAGCGCCTCGTTCCGGCCCCTGGTAGCCGTACTCCAGGGCCTCCGCAGTCATGATGAACGACTCGTCGAGCAGCTCGCCTCCCGCGCTCTCACCAGCGGACAGCGCAAGGTACACATCCGGCGCGACGAGGAAGGACGGATCGTCGGAGCCGGCGGCAAGGATGAGGGCGAAGACCAGGAGCAGGACGACACGCAGGCCGCCGCCGAGACGGCGCTGCTGCACTTCTCCACACCGAGGGACGCGGCAACCATCGCGGCATTCCTGCGCACCCGCGTCTACCGGCCCGAGAGCCTGGTGTGGCTGGAGGGCTACCAGGCCCTCATCCGGTGGCGGAAGGAGAACGAGATCACCGGCGTCTACGCCGTCCCGTACGACACCGAGACCGAGGTCGGCGTCACGAAGGACTTCCCGCTCGGGCGGTGGGTCCACCAGCAGAGGAAGGCGCTGCGGGCCGGGGAGCTGGAGGAGCGGCGCAAGGTCCTCCTGGACGCGCCGGAGGCCGGGATGGTCTGGGAACCGGGCGAGGAAGCGTGGGAGAACAAGCTCGCCGCGCTGCGCTCCTACCGGCGGGCCACCGGGCACCTCGCGCCGCGGCAGGACGCCGTGTGGGGCGAGGGCGAGGCGATGGTGCCCATCGGGCAGCACATGGCCAACCTCCGGCGCAAGAGCGCGAAGAACGGCCTGGGCAAGGACCCGGAGCGGGCCGCCGCGCGCGCGGCGCAGCTGACGGCGATCGACCCGGACTGGGACTCCCCGTGGCCCCTGGACTGGCAGCGCCACTACCGCGTCCTCGCCGACCTGGTCGACGCCGACGGCGTCCTGCCCTACATCGCGCCGGGCGTCGGCTTCGACGGCGACGACCTGGGCAAGTGGCTGGAGCGGCAGAAGAATCCGGGCACCTGGGCCCAGCTCTCTCCGGAGCAGCAGGAGCGACTGTCGGCGCTGGGCGTACAGCCCACTGAGGCCCCGTCTCCCGCCCCGGCGGCCACCCGCGCGACGAAGGGCCCGGGCAAGGCACAGCAGGCATTCCGACGGGGTCTGGCCGCCCTCACGCAGTGGGTGGAGCGGGAAGGAGCGGACCGGCCCGTGCCGCGCGGCCACAGCGAAGAAATCACGGTCGACGGCGAGACCGAGCCGGTGATCGTGAAACTGGGCGTGTGGATCTCGAACACCAAATCGAGGCGCGACAAGCTCGACCGGGAGCAGCGTAACGCACTGCGGGGGCTGGGCGTGGAGTGGGCGTAGCAGACGGAAGACTGGCGGCCGCGCCCCGGCCGCCGTGCGAGGACCTGCCTGCCCGCGCTGCACCTCGGCGTCGGCTCTGCTCCCTCCGCAGATCTGCGGTGAGGAACCCGGGTCCCCGGGCTCCTCACCGGCGCGAACGGCCCCGTCCAGGGCGAGGTTGTGCATAACGCTGCCCGCGCCGTGACCAGCCTTCCCCCTTGTCGCGTCGGTTGGGGACGGGCCCTGTCCCGGGAGCCGAACTCCAGGCCTCGTACCGGATCGCGGCGCCCGGGAAGGGCACCACCTTGCACGGCACAGCGCGACCGTCCGGCACCGGGAGCTGAACGTGCAGCGGGCTCGTCGGAGACACCTCAGGCCGGAACACGAACTCTGGGGTCGCAGGTGGGTTGATGAGCTGCCACAGAGATGTCATCGAGGCGAGACGGTGCTGGCCGTCAATCATGAGGAGGCTCATTGCCGCCAATGCATTCGTCTTCCCGGATCCACCCCAACCAAAGACCGTCCCGGACCGTCCCGGGACCGGCACACCGGTCGCGGGAGCCGGTGACCGTCCGATGCGGTCCGAGAGAGCGTTCAGGTAACGGAGGAGCGACCCTCGTGCACTGCGAGGCGCGGGCGGTTCCGGCAGACTCTTGCGCAGCCGGAACCCGCGGCGCGCGTCGGCCGGCGGGGCAGATCGGCCCCCCTGGCAGTTGGGAGATCGTTTCGCGCGGCGGCGATCGCGGTAGGCGGCCTGTCGGCAGGCGTTGGAGCAGAACTTGCGAGCGCGGCCGGTCTGCGGCTGGTCGAACAGCTTGGCGCACGTCTCCCGCGCGCAGCGGTGCACGACCGGTACTTCGGAGCGGCCTTCCCAGAGCAGGAAGGAGAAGCGGGGGCCGCCGCGCGAGCGCAGGTCCTCCAGCAGTGCGTCGCTGTGCGGGGACTCCTTGATCTTATGGAGGATCTCGGCCAGGGCTCTTTCCACGATTGAGGCAGTCGTTCCGTGTTTCCGGGCGATCTGATCGGGGTGCAGTCCGTGGACGAACTCCTTGAGCAGTTGCAGCTCACCCGGCTTGAGCAGTCCGCGCAGCGCGCGGTCCAGCAGCGGCTCGCCGACGTGTCGGGACACCGAGTCCCGGTCAGGCCCGTAGATCTTCCGCCTCGTCACCGGAGCACCCCCTCCGTCCAGCTCCCTGTCTGCGCATCGCCCGTCGGCTCCACCGCACCGGTCACGGGATCGGTGGCCGCGGCGCCTGGCGCCAGGCCCATCGGAGGCCGGGTCGCGCTGCCTCGGCTGCCGACGAACAGTGCCTGTCGGATGCCCTGGGCCAGTGCCGCCACCAGACCCGACAGAGTCCGCCCCATCGACTCCAGCACCCGCGGCAGGTCTTCCGGCCGGGTACGCTCCACCACCCTGTCGGCGGTGCGCGAGAAGCGCACGATAGCCACCACAACGACAGAGCACAGCAACAACAGGGTGAATCCGACCAGCAGGATCACGGCCAGCGTATTGTCCACTTGCGCCTACTCCTCCAGCTCCAAAAACGCCAAAGGGCCCCGACACCAGCGGTGTCGGGGCCCTTTGGCAGTTCGGCAACAAAAAAACCCCGCACGGGGCGGGGCAATGCGTCCGGGCACACGACTGCCCGTCCGAGCCGGACCCTAGCCCAGCTACCGCCACGCTACGAGCCCCCACCACCAACCAGGCAGTTTCCGCAGGTCAGATGGTGTTGAGAGGAGAGGGGACAGTAAAAGAGTTTCGTAACGGCGTGCCAGAGTGCTACCAGCTCAGCTTGCTACGGACTGCGGGTCTGACCCCGCTTGCTGACCGCTTGGAGAGGCGGACGTGGGACAGATCGAGCGGGGGCTTGAGCGCGCGTTGCGGACCCGGCCCATTCCCTCAAGTACCGGGGCCCGCCTGCGGTTTTTACTGGCGACGCACCGGGGCTCCACCCGGAAGGTGGCCACGATGCTGGGGGTTTCGCAGCGCACTGTGCAGCGGTGGGTGACGAAGCAGCCGGGAGCACGTCGTCCACCGGGTCCGATGCATTCCCGGGTGATCGAGGAAGCTGTCTTGGCCCGATGGCAGCCCCGGATACGGGCCCGTCGGCGTGCCCAGGCCGAGGCGGAAGGCTTCGTCTTCCATACCCGGGCGCGATTCGGGTTCGCCGCGCCAGCAGGGTCCTCGGACGATCCGCGGGTGCGATGGATTACCCAGGACCTGCCGGGAGAGGTCGCCCGGGAGCTGTTCGCAGCTCGGGATGCCGGCGCGGGCGAGCAGCAGCAGCTGGTGATCCTGGCCCGTGCGCTGGGACACGCCTACTTTCGCGAATGGGGCCGCCGGGCCCACGGTCTGCATATCTCTTTCAGCAATGTCGAGTTCGCTGACTTCTCGATCGGCTGAACACCCCGTCGCGTAGCCGCGTCGGGGTGTTCAGCGTCGCGAGGGACTGGCGCGCCTTGCCGGCATGGCTTCGTACCTCTCAGCTTCCTGACGCTCGCGCCAGTCCCACTCCACACGGCTGAGCGGGCCTTGGCGGCGGGCCGCGGGCGGCTGTGGCGGGCGCAGCCTGGCCGCCTCCGCCATGCGCAGCAGGTGCGCACGGTCCCCTGGCCCGACGAGCAGCTCCCGGTCCTCGCCGGATACAAGCCGGGTGAAGCAGGCCGCGGCCCGCAGGAAGACGCCCGCCCAGGGCGGTACGGGGTAGGCGGCGCAGCCGTCGGTGTAGCGGGCGCGGTCGTGCAGGGCGAGCATGGCCGCGGCAGCGTCATAGTCGCGGGGGCGTGCGGTGGCGAGTTGCTGGAGGGAGGCGCCGGTGAACAGCGCGGCGGCAATGGCCGCGGCCAGGCGAGGATGTGCGGTCGCCGCGTGAAGCCGGTGGGCGACTCGCTGGGCGGTGGGTGCGGTGAGAGGAGCGGGAGGTGGGCGGTGCCGCCAGGCGATCGGCGGCGGCATGCACGGGGCGGAGCAGGGGCGGGGGCTGTCGTAGGAGACGAGGCGGTCCAGTGCGGGCAGAGTGAGCCACCGGCTGGCCGGCCCGGCGGGCTCGTCTGCGGCCGGAGATTCGGCGACTGGCGTGCCGTAGTAGTGGCGGCGGGCAGCCTCGAAGTCGGCGGTGAGGGAGTAATCGGCCGTCCGCAGGGCCTGGTACAGAGCGGCGGGAAGGTGAGGGCGGTGGCAGACCAAGGTCAGGTGGATACCGGTGAGGGCCTGTAGCTGCAGGAGGCGCATCGCGCGACGGGCGGTGAGGCGGTGCGCGCGCAGGACGGTCAGCCGGGTCACGGGCAGGGCCGTCATCCAGGCGGCAGCGGCTTCCCAGGCGGGCTGACGGCCGCCGGGAAAGCGGCCCGGGAGCAAGGGCGGTTTGCCCAGAGCGGCGAGAAGGTCGTGGGCGAGACCGGTTTCACTGGTGGTGCCCGGGCCGGGGTGCAGGGTGACCCGGCCGGACGGCGGATGGTGGGCGGCCAGAGCAGTATGCGTGTGGACCGCATCGTCGCCTGGGTCGATGACCACAGCGACGGACGGCGGTAGCACGGTAAGCGGCATGGCGATGTGGTGGTCAGCCAAGGCGGCTGAAGGCCCAGCGCAGCAGCTCCTGGTCCACGCGGGCACGACCGGTGCGGGCCAGGGCGGTGCGGGTATGGGCGGTCAGCTGGGCCCAGGCGCGGAAGTTGCCGTGCGCGGCGTGGCTGTCAGCGAACGTGATGTCCTCAGGATCGGCGTCCGCCCAGATCGGATGGAACAGCGGGATGACGTCGAGGACCTCGCTGGGGGTGAGGCGGGTGAAGTGCTGCCAGATGAAAATGCGAGAGGAGAGCATCGGTTCGCGGCGCAGCACGGTGTGGCAGCCCTCGCCACCGACGAAGATGATCGCGAGCTGGGTGGCCGGTTCATCCCACGGGTAGCGGAAGTACTCGAACGCCTCCCCGTTGAGCCACTGGGCCTCGTCCACCAGGAAGGTGCGGGGGCGTTCAGCCAGGGCGGTTTTCAGCAGCCGGTCGAATTCACTGGGGTGACGCGGTGGTTCACCGGCCAGGTCAAGCGCGGTGAACAATTCGTAGCGCACCGCTCGGGCGGTGGGCCTAGCCCGGAAGGTGATCTTGCGGACATCCTCGCCGGGTTCGAGCCCGCGCAGGCAGATGTTGACGGCAAGAGTCTTGCCGAAGCTGGCGCCGCCGTGGATGCACATCATGGCGCGGGCGGCGACGGTGTCGGTGATGTTCTCCCGGGCGGTGAGCAGGGCGCGGGTGGTGACCACGGACGCATCGGGCAGGTTGACGTACTGGTAGGTGGCCGCGGTCACGAGGCGCCTCCGTCTTCGTCGGTGGTGGGTGGTGCGGTCCGGGTGGCGAGGGAAGGCGGGGTGCGCCAGTCGGCCGGCGGCGCGCCGGGCGGGATGAGGTCCGGCAGCGCCAGATCCGACAGGCCGGTATCGGTGGCCTGGGCGAGTTCGGCCTCGGCCTGCGCGGTGGTCAGCGCGCCGAGCCGCCGGGGTGCCTCGGGCTGGTTGGCGGCGGCGTAGCGCTCGCGCTGGGAAGCCTGAAGGTCCTTCTTCAAGCGGCGGGCGCGGGCGGCCCGCGCCCGCCGTACCGCGCTCATCTGTTCGCCGGTGGCCTGATCGGCCAGGTCCGCGGGACCCAGGTAGCGGCCGGTGCCCGCGTGGTAGACCTCGATCCGGTGGTCGTGGTGGGGCATGAAACGGACCCGGACCTGGATCCCGGCCTGGCCGGTCATCCACGCCCCCACATAGTCGCGTTTTTTGAAGCGGATCCCGCGGGTGGTCAGCGTGCGGGTGCCGGCGTCCTCCAGGGTGAACGTCCACAGATCCGCGGCCGGCACCTCCCGCAGCGGGGTGGGATCGTCCTGCCACGCCTCAAGCGGGGTCTGGCCCCGCAGCGGCGCGGGGCGGTGCTCGGTGTTCCACCACAGCGTCCAGGCCAGCAGCCGGGCGGTGAAGTCCTCGAAGCCGAGCAGCACCTCGTCCTTCGGGCGGGAAGAGCGTTTGCCGGGGCGCGGCTGGCGGGCGTAGCCGGGCAGCGCTGCCAAGAACATGCTCTCCACCGCCCGGTTCAGGCCTTCCACCGTGCCCTTGAGGTGCGGGGTATACGCGGGCAGGTCCTCCACCGTCACGTCCAGGAGATCGAACGCGGCACTCACCGCCCTGGACAGGAAATCCTTGCCCCGGTCGACCCGTGCCTTCTCCGGCAGGCCGCCGAACGGTCCGTAGGGGGGCCTCGCGCAGGACCGCGGAACGCAGCGCGGCCAGCACCGACTCCCGCGACGGATCCCCCGGCGTCACCGCGACACCGATGATCGCGTTCGTCGCGCAGTCGGTGAACCACGTGATCCACGGCCTGCGCGCGGTGCCGTCGACATCGACCAGCACAGGGGCCTGCATGTGGTCGGTCTCCCACACCTGGTTACCCCAGCCCCGCGGCCGGGCCAGGAACACATCGTGCTTGCGCGCCGCCCGCTCCCCACCCGCAAGCCCGGCCCGCTCCCCCGGCGTCAGATCACGGCGGATCGCTCGGTGCAAAGTCATCAGCGACGGAGGCGGCTCCCCCTCACCCCTGGCTGCGCGAGCGGTCAGCTCACGATGGACCGCCGCGACGTTGCCCTTCCACAACCCCAGCAGAGCCCGGATCTCGTCGTTGACCATGAACCGGCCATAGTGCGGAGCCCGCTCCCCCGGCGCCGCGGCCGCGGCCTCGTCTTCCTCGGCGGCGGCCAGCCACCGCCACAAGCACGCTCCCGCACCCCCAGCATGTCCGCCGCCGACCGCACCTGCCCAGTGGTGAGCTTCCCCTCCCGCCGCAAGGCCAGCAGACGGCGCACCGCCGGCCCCCGCAACGCCCGGACCGACACGGCCGGCAAAACCCCACCCGTCCCCGCCGAGGCCGGGCCCTGCTCTCCCTCATCCACACCCCCGAGCAGACCAATCACTCGCCGGCCAGTGGATCAGAACTCACAAAACTGAGACAGCGTCACCCCGCACGCGATAACACCCCCACGACAGCGATACCCCACGGAAATCTCACCCTCATGACAGTGGCCCCACACCCCTAAAACCGCCACCCACCAGCAACAACACACCCAGACCCACTGTCACTCACCCCACTGTCCCAAAACCGAGAGATCGCAGTCGGCCGCCGCCAGTGGGGCACGCTAGTTCGACTAAATGAGCAGGTATCGGAATTCGGGTGATTGTCAGTAGTACCTCCTAGTCTGAGAAGCGATTCCCAAACCGGAACGCAGGGGGCTCGCTCGAACTGCCGTCCAAGCGGGTCGTTCAGGCGATCAAGGCTCGGCCGTGCATAGCAGCGCGGCCTCTTGAATATCTCGGTGATGTCGAGTCAGCCGAGGACAAGAGACCCTGATGTCCCACTGTGTCGCCTCCGCACCTTTCCTCGTCCACTTCCGGTGCACCGGCGTGTGACGTCTTGTCAGCCGGGTCTGTGGCGCATGGCTGCGAACCCGGGTGGCAACGGAGACCACCCGGATTGATCGGTGCGGCCGCCTGGTAGGCGGACAATGATCGCCCCTGGATATTCTGTGAATATGAGATCGATGCATCCGTTCCGTGACCTGGCCCGCGAGCAGGGCATACCGCAGGACGAGGTCGAGCGGTGGCTCGACGCGGCCGCCCGTCCGTGCGCGATGCTGGGCGCAGGGGAGTCGAGTGACGGCTCGGTGGTCGGACGGCTCGGCGGGCTGCCGCCGATGCCCGAGGACGAGCCCGTGCCGGACTTGCCGTTCCTCGCCTCGGTCGACCTCGCGGCCATCCCACCGGGCGCGACGGACCTCCCGTTGCCGAAGGATGGCACGCTGCTCTTCTTCGCGGACACGTCTCACTGTCCCTCGTGGACACGACACGACTGGTGGCGGCTCGTCCATGTCCCGGCCAGCAGGCCGGTCTCCGAACGCGGTCCGGGCGGTGAGCGGCCGCCGCAGGTCTACCCGGCCCGTGATCTCTATCTGGTGATCGATCCCTCGCTGCCCAACCGCTATGACTACACCGAGGAGTTCCCGCACGGTGAGGAGTTGGGCGAGGTGTGGTGGGATATTTCCGGCGATGTACAGACGGGCGGATCGGTGCAGATAGGCGGCTACCCCTGGGTCTGGAACAACGATCCCGTCACGGACTACGACCACGGCCCGGGCGACTGGGTGCTGCTCGCGGAGTTCGGGAGCGCTGTGGTCGAAGGCGATATGGGCAGGGTCGACTGGGTGATTCGCCGGGACGACCTGGCCGCCGGCCGTTTCACCTGGGCCCGGGCCTGCTACGACATGGTCGGCTGACGCGGCTTCAGGAGCGATTCCCGAACCGGAAGGCTCGAGGTCCGGTCGAACTGCTGTCCCAGCAGGTCTCCTTCAGGTGATCAACGGCTGGCGGAGAGTACCCAAGAGGCCCTGGTGTCCCACTCTGCCGTGTCCGTACTTGGCCCGTCCATTCCCGGTGCATCGGCGTGTGACTGTCTCGCTCACCGGTTCGGAAATGCCGCCGATCACCCGGACCGCGAGAGGTGCTACGACTCCGACATGACCGATGCCGGATGGGCGGTGGTGCGTCCTCTGCTGCCCGTTCCGGCCTGGATGGAGGGCCGCGGCGGACGCCCGGAAGCGTACTGCCACCGTCAGCTGATCGACGCCGTGCGCTACCTGACCTGGGAAGGCGTGCGCTGGGCGAGCCTGCCCCGCGACTTCCCGAAATGGCGGGCGGTCTACCGCTTCTTTCGCCGCTGGCGCGACAACGACCTGATCAGGGAACTCTACGCACGGCTGCGCACCCGGCTCCGCGAACTCGCCGGCAAGAAGCCCGAGCCGAGTGCCGCGATCATCGACTCGCAGTCCGTGAAGGGCGACGCCACCGTCCCCGCCCGCTCACGCGGCTACGACGCCGGCAAGAAAATCAACGGACGCAAGCGGCACATCGCCACCGACACCCTCGGCCTCCTGCTGACCGTCATCGTGACGGCGGCCTCGGTCAGCGACCGCGACGCCGGACGCGACCTGCTCCAGACCCTGCGCGAACGCCACAGCAACATCCGCCTGGTCTGGGCCGACAGCGGCTACACCGGCTGGCTCGTCTCCTTCGCCCACGCCGCCCTCGCCCTCGCCCTGACCGTCGTCAAACGCTCCGACGACACCAGCGGTTTCACCGTGCTCCCACGCCGCTGGACCGTGGAACGGAGCTTCGCCTGGCTGATCCGCTCCCGCCGCCTGGCCCGCGACTACGAGACCCGCACCGACAGCGCCCAGGCGATGACCTGGTGGGCGGCCAGCATCACCGCCACCCGCCGCCTCGCCCGAGGCGGCGCCCCCGCGACCCGCCGCCTCAGCCCGGCCACCCCGGCCGCGGCCTGAACAACCCCGCCCGCACCTCGGTCAGCCACCCGCGTTCCACCAGCCGCTTCGCACGCCACCGGGCCGCCTGTTCACGGGCGTCACTCGCCTGCCAGCCCAGGCCCTCCCGCAGCCCACGCGCCCGCACTCCGTCACCGCCCCGGGCAGCGTCCTCCTGGACCAGGGACACGATCCGGGCGTAGTCCTTGGGCAGAACATCCGCCGCCAAGCCCTCGCGCCACCCCACCACGTCCGCCTTCCCACCAGCGTTCCGCGCGGCAGGCACCGCCGTCCGGGCCGGCACCTCCTCAACGGCTGTCTCCGCCAACGCATCAACGAGCTCCTCGCGAGCGATCACCGCACGCCGGGCGGCCTCCTCCGCAGCAGCCACCGCCACCTGGACCCGCTCCAGCTCCGCCCGCAGTTCTTCGGCCCGCACAAGCGCAAGCCGTTCACGCTCCTCCAGCACCGCGATCACCGACGGCATCCGCCACCTCCACACCCGAGCCTGAACCGACGGCCCGAGCATGCCTAAACGGCAAGCAACCTGCCCCTGACCTGGGAAAACTTGACGCTACGTCCGGTTTGGAAATGCCTTCTTATGGCACACCGCGCCCGCCCAGACGGCCTTCGACTTGGACCTGCTGTGGAAGACCTACCTGCGCAGGTTCGACGTCGAGCACACCTTTCGACTGATCAAGTCGGTGCTGGGCTGGACTCGTCCGCAGATCCGCACTCCGGAACAGGGCGAGCGCTGGACCTGGCTGATCCTGGCAGCACACGCCCAACTCCGCCTCGCTCGCACCCTTACCCGCGACCTGCGACGCCCCTGCAAGCGGCCCGTTGCCGCCGACCAGCCGATGACACCGGGCCGCGTCCGCCGAGGTTTTCGTCATCTACGACGCACTATCGGCACTCCCGCCAGAAGACCGAAACCAACCACCGCAGGCCCGGGCCGCCCGAAGGGCACCACCCGGCCACCTCGGGCCCGATACCCAGTTGGCAAGAGGAAGACCACCCCCACCAGCGAAAACATCCAGCGCCAACCGCCAGAGGCCGAGAGCGCCACAGCAGCTAAATGATCTCCACCGGTTTAATCTCAAGCTTGGAACTGCTCTCCGAGAGCGCGGACTGAAGCATGCCGCAGCGCCCGTGATCGATGAGGCGTTCACGGGTGTCCAGGGGCAGTTGGGGACCGCGGCGGCCTGTCGGATGACCGGGCGCTCGCGCGCCACCCACTACCGTCGCATCAACCCGAGGCCAAGGCCAGCACCGTCCCCGAGACCCGCGCCCGCCTCGGCCCTGTCGCCGGCCGAGCGGGCCGAGGTCCTGGCGCTGTTGAACCGGCTGGAGTACGCCGACCTGCCGCCCGCGCAGGTCTGGGCGCGTGAGCTGGACGCGGGGAACTACTGGTGCTCGGAGCGGACGATGTACCGGATCCTGTCCGCCGCCGGGCAGAACGGCGAACGCCGCCGCCAGGCCACCCACCCGGCCAAAAAGATTCCCGAGCTGGTGGCGACCGGGCCGTCGCAGGTGTTCACCTGGGACATCACCAAGCTGCCCGGCCCTGACAAGGGCATCTGGTACCACGCCTACGTCATCATCGACATCTTCAGCCGCTACATCGTCGGTCACACCGTCGAGCGGGCCGAAACGGCCGAGCGGGCCGAGGAGTTGATCCGCGAGACGATCGAGCGCAACGGCATCGTGCCCGAGACCGTACACGCGGACCGAGGCACCTCCATGACCAGCAAGAAGGTCTCCCAACTGCTGATCGACCTCGGCATCACCAGAAGTCACTCGCGCCCCAGGGTCAGCAACGACAATCCGTACTCGGAAAGCCAGTTCAGGACCACGAAGTACGCCGCCGACTACCCGGAACGGTTCGATTCACTGGCCCATGCCCGGGAGTAGCTGGATGCGTTCATCACCTACTACAACCACGACCACAGACACTCCGGGATCGGCCTGCACACCCCCGCCTCCGTCCACTTCGGCACTGCAGAGGAGGTCCGCGACCAGCGGGCCGTCGCTCTCGCCGAGGCATACGAACGCCACCCCGAACGCTTCGCCCGCCGGCCGAAGCCACCCGAGATCCCCGGCCAGGTCTGGATCAACGATGCTGCCAAACGCAGGGAACCCGAACCACAAGGTTCATAGCACCGCGAACGTCTCATTTGACTTGACAACTACCGGCTGGACAAGGAGGCCGGGTTTGACCCTGGCAGCCCGGTTCTGTGACTGAGCGCCAGAGTTGGCCGGTGAGCGTTCTACGTGACCAGTCTGAGCGTTCGCGGCCGACGAGCGCTTGGCGTGGCGTGATCGCAGTATCCGAGCCGTCGTCTCGGATATCGACGGGATATCCGATGTGATCACCTCGCCGCTACAGTGCCGCCATGACGACCGCACCTCACCGCAGGTTCTCGGCCCGCATCAACCGAGCCGAAGCCGAGTTCGACAGACCGTTTGAGGGCGTGCCCCCGCAGAGCCCCGATGCCCCGAAGCTCGCGCTCCGGGCAGATGCCTGGGCAGCGCACATCGGCGGTGTGCAGGCAGCACGTTGAGCGAAGAACCCGTCTTCATCCGGAACAAGTTGGGAACCAGCCGGTACGTCTACAACCACCGCAACCCGGTTGGTCTCGCACTCATCATCCTCACGCCGCTTGTCGCGCTCGGCGTGCTGTTCGGTATGCAGGCCGAGTCGACGTGGAGTGAGGGCGAACTCCGCGACGCCGTCCGCAAGGGCGTCCAAGATCTAGGCGGCAAACGGCACTACACAAGCCTGGAGGGCAACCACGGCTTCCTGATCGCGGAGGCGATCCGGGAGAGCGGCATCGGACCAGGGCACGGCGTCGACACGCGTGAAGAGGAGGGCGGAGGCTACACGGTCAGCACTGAAGACACCGAGACGGAGTACTGCGTCCGCATCACGCTGACCCTGGACGACCAGCCCCCCGTAGTCTTCCCGGGGGCCGAGGACCGGCCGCCCCCCCCGACCCGGGGATGCTCGCGTTCTACCTCTCCCACGCGACCTTCAGCAAGGGCTCTTGCCACTGACCTGGTGACCCTTCTGAAGCCCCTGCCGCGGGCGATGGCGCGCAATCCGTCGATGTAGCCGCCGGCCGCTGGGGGCCGGCGGCGGCCCGATTCTCAGGTAAGGAACAGCACCCCTACCAGCTGCTGCTGTCGCTTCGGTGTCAGGAAGCGGCGGCAGTGAGGTGGTAGGTGGTGTCGACCCAGAAGCCGTCGCCCGTGTCCGCTTTGATCTCCAGGACGTACTGTCCGGGGGGGGGCAGGGGCGCCAGAACCGACCACAGTCCTCAGGCGACCCGGGGCACCAGTCCTGCGCGCAACCGCGGTGAAGTGTACTCGTGCAGGGTCAGCAGGGCCCCGTTCAGGAACCCGTGGCCTTGGCGACGTGCATCACTGCCGGACGGGACGAGAAGAGGGCGGAACGCTGGGTGTTGAAAACGGGGAAGAAGACCGGACGGCTGGCAGGTATGGAGCAGCGTCGCACGACCCGGCCGCCGTAGGTCCCTGCCAGGAACCGCACGTCGTCGAGCTGCTGCCAGCCGGCGAACTCGCCGGTCTTGTCCAGCACGGGGCTGCACGCGTCGGGTGCGGAAAGCGCCCACTGCCACCACCGCGCCGCGAGCCCGCCGCCCTCGTCAGCACTCAGTTTCAGGTCGCCCTCCCGCCCCGTCACATCTCGTCCATCCCCTTCGTCAGCCAATGAACGTCTCGAACAAGCGGACTGTATCCACTGAGCCTGCCGACCGAGGAACCGCTCAAGCGCTATGCCTGTCCAAGTAGCGGTCAACGGGGCCAGCTGCCGCGCAACGTCACAGGTTCGTCCCATCTCGTGGAGCAGGGAGAAATCTCTGGGCTCTGTCCACAGGGCGACGGCCCGAGGCTGCTGGAAGTCGTCATGATCCGCGCGGCGACCGACAGTTAAGGAGACCTCCATGCCGTACCTGATCCCCTCCCGTACCGCATCCTCCTCCATGCAGTACGGGCCTCCGTAACCTGGGCCCTCTGACGGGCACCCTCGTGCACCGGAGTGCGGGGAGCGGGAGTGTCTAATCAACGGCGGATCTGATGATCAAGGAGACGCCAGAGATGACCGAGTCCGTTGTCGAGCAGGAGTCCGTGGAAAAGTCCGGGGTCATGCCGGTGCCGCCCGCGTCGGATGAGCAGTTGGTCGCGATGCTCGTGGACCGGGCCCGATCCGAGGGGCTGCAGCTGACCGGCGAGGGCGGCCTGTTGCAGATGCTGACCAAGCGGGTGCTGGAGTCCGCCCTGGAGGGCGAGATCACCGATCACCTCGGGTACGAGAAGCACGACACCGAGGGCCGTAACAGCGGCAACAGCAGGAACGGAACCCGGGCGAAGACCGTGTTGACCGACGTCGGCCCGGTCGAGGTGAAGGTCCCCCGGGACGTGGCTGGCACGTTCGAGCCGCAGATCGTCAAGAAGCGGCAGCGGCGCCTGACCGGCGTGGACGAGATGGTGCTGTCGCTGTCCGCGAAGGGGCTCACACACGGGGAGATCTCCGCGCACCTGGCCGAGGTCTACGGCGCGGAGATCTCCAAACAGACCATCTCGACGATCACCGACAAGGTGATGGAGGGCATGGCGGAATGGTCCAACCGCCCGCTGGACCGCGTCTATCCGGTCCTGTTCGTGGACGCCATCAACGTCAAGATCCGCGACGGTCAGGTCGCGAACCGCCCTATCTACGTCGTCATGGCCGTGACCGCCGAAGGCACCCGGGACATCCTGGGGATCTGGGCCGGCGACGGCGGCGAGGGCGCGAAGTACTGGCTGCCCGTGTTTACCGAGCTGAAGAACCGCGGCATCGACGACGTGCTCATGCTGGTCTGCGACGGACTGAAGGGCCTGCCCGATGCGGTGGAGGCCGTCTGGCCTCGAACGATGGTACAAACCTGTGTCGTTCACCTGCTGCGGAACAGCTTCCGTTACGCGGCCCGCCAGGACTGGGACAAGATCGCCAAGGCGCTGCGGCCCGTTTACACCGCGCCGAACGAGCAAGCGGCGATGGAGCGGTTCCTGGAGTTCCAGGACGCGTGGGGCCGGAAGTATCCGGCGATCGTGAAGCTGTGGTCCGACGCCTGGGCCGAGTTCGTGCCCTTCCTCTCCTTCGACGTCGAGATCCGCAAAGTCATCTGCTCGACGAACGCGATCGAGAGCGTGAACGCCCGCATACGCAAGGCTGTCCGGGCCCGCGGGCACTTCCCCAACGAGGTCGCGGCGCTCAAGTGCGTCTACATGGCGCTGATGAGCCTGGACCCGACCGGCAAGGGCCGCAAGCGGTGGACCATGCGCTGGAAGGCGCCCTTGAACGCTTTCCAGGTCGCCTTCGAGGGCCGCCTGCCCCCCACCGACCACTGACCAACTCAACAACCAAGATCAGCCGTTAAATTGACACACCCGCGTCCGATCGCGGACCTCACCCTCACCGCCCTCCCCTTCGTCTTCGTGGCGATCTTCTTCGCCAAACCGACCTCGAAGCCCTCACTTCCGTCGCCTTTGTTGCCGCGCTCGCCTGCTTCATCGCCTTCCGTCCGACACCCCAGCCCAACCGTCTCCGCGTTACCTGGGGAACACTCGAGGACAGGTTCATGGCCAGGTTCTGGGCCAAATTCAAGACCTGGTTCATCGTCGGCTTCGCGATCCCAGTCACGTCCGACTTCATGAGCGATCCCCCAGCCCTGGACGCGGCCGGGATCGGGTACTCAATCAGATCCGGAATGATCCTAGGCATCGGGCTTGGTCTCATCGGCGGATTCACGGGAGGGCTGGCAGGTGGCTCCGCAGACGGATTCAAGACATGGTTCAAAAGCTGCTTCGCGGTTGGGTTTGCTTTCTTCCTCGGGATCGGACTCTGGCTAGAGCCCGAGCCCGGGCTCTCCGCCTGGCTCAGTGACGGGCTCATGTTCGCGCTCATGCTCGGGGTTGTCGGCGGGCTCGCAGGTGGATTCCTGCGAGGACTCAGGGTGGAGCGAACCACTGTGGCCAACCCTCGACAAACTATCCGCGCCGACATGGTCTACGGGCTCCTGATCGGGCCCCTGGCCGGACTCCTAGGCGGACTCGCCGGAAGCCTAGCCGGGCTCGTACTCGCAATCCAGGACGGATCGGAACTCACCGACGGACTCGCGGCCGGACCCGTGATCGCGTGTGCAGTTGGACTTGTGGTCGGGATCGCAAGCGGGTGCGCTCGCGCAGCGCGGAGGTACGGGGTGTTCTTGCTGCTCTCACGCGGCAAGCTGCCCTTCCGCCTCGGTGTCTTCCTTGACTGGGCCGTCACCGCCGGTCTCCTCCGCTACAGCGGGCCCGGCTACCAGTTCCGCCACCGCGAACTTCAGCAATGGCTCAGCCAACACCCCCGCCCCTGAACGCCGGCACCAGGCGATCACGCCGATGCGGGCCTGTGTTCCCAAGTCGCGGTAGCGGCGCGGCCCGGGCTTCATAGCGCTTCGCGTACCGCCTGGGCAAGGAAGATATTCGCAGCATTTCCGGGATGGTTGACCCGGGCCGCGTAGACCGTGCGCCCACAAGCCTGGAACCGCAGCGCCCGCGCCCGGCTCGGCCGGATGACGTGGGGGCGGGTCCCGTTGATGACGTACAGGGACGCCGGGTGGGTCGGGGTGATGATGGCCTGCATCCCCCGGCCGGTGCCCTCGATCCGCAGGGTGATGCCCCGGGCCATGCTGCCCGGCGCGAGCTGCTTGGCCCTCCGGACGATCGGGGCGGCGCGGCGGCGCAGCAGCCGCTCCCCGATCCCGCCGGGCCGGCGCAGCGCGCGCTCAATGAACCGGGCGTGGATGTTCGGGGCTTGACCCCGGCCTCGCGGATGGGAAGCCCGCAGTTCAGGGCGTACCACTGCGGGTCGACGTCCACGCCGTACGGGGCGAGGGCCTGCTGGAACGCGCTCAGGCGGATCTCGGCGTTGTCGACGACGGTGCCGTCCCAGTCGACGACAACCCCGTCGACGTCTTGGAGCAGCTCGTCCACCTCGGGTGTGGCCGCCGGGTCGGGCTGCGGCAGGGGGTTCGCGGTCACTGGCCCTCCGTCCAGGTCTTGGCCTCGCGCTGGATGGTCTCGGCGAGGTGGTGCAGGTCGGTGTCGGTGGTCTGCTGCTGGAGGGTGACGGCCAGCATCCGGTCGACGGCCTGGGCGGCGCGCGGGCAGTCGGCCGGGCTCAGGTCCTGGCAGGCCGGGTGCTGGTGCGCCGCCCGGAGCCGGTAGGTGCCGACGGAGTTAAATACCCCGGCCTCGGCCAGGTGGGTGCTGAAGTCCCGGGGCCGGTCAAAATCGACGCGCCACAGGGCGCTGTACCCGTTGGGTGCGTCGTCGGGCGCCGGGGCGTGCACGGTGAGCTCCGGGATCTCGCCGACGAGGTCGTAGAGCCGGTGGGCCTGCTCGTGGCGCCGGGCCAGGGCCTGCTCCAGGCCCTTCAGGTTGTGCCGGGCGAGCGCGGCGAGGGGTTCGGCCAGGCGGTAGTTAATCCCGCGACCCTGGAGGTATGGCCCGCCTTCGTTTCTGCGATTCCTGCGGGGCCCGGTTGCCCATGGGGGCGTCGGCCCGTCGACAGTACTGCGACGACGTCTGTCGGGCTCAGGCGTACCGGGACCGGCAGGTCGCCGACCGGATCTGGCGGCTCGGATTGATGCTCGCCGAGGCGGAACGGATCGGGGAAACCGGCGTGATCCGGTTGCTGACCTGCCCGGTCTGCGGCCGGATCACGTTCGTCGGCGGGCACCGACGCCGGGACGCGGTGTATTGCTCCGGGAAGTGCCGTTCAAGAGCGTGGCGCCGCCGGGAGCCCCGCAGAGCGCGGACAGCGCGACGTCCAGCCGTCACGAAATCGGCCTCTATCGGTGCGTATGACGGCTCTACGTTACGCTCCGCATTACCAGCGCATCCCGAGTCGATCGAGGTCTGCCCGGCGCTGCTCAGGAAGCTTGGCGGCGCGTTTGCGTACGTTGTCGAGCCACGTGCCGAGCTTGACCAAACTGCTCGGCATGCTTGCGGGGTACTCGTAGGTGCCCTTCACGCGCGTGGAACTGCCGCGCCGCCGCGAGGTTGACCGCCCACTTCGAATCCTGTGTCCGCTTCGCCGGCCGTTCGTCCTCCTCGGCTGGTGTGATCTTGAGGGTGTTCTCCAGGATCCATTGCTGTACCGGCAGGAGCTGTTCCCACCCGAACCGCTGGGCGGTGACCCAGCGTCCGAGGTCTTTGCCCTGGACGACGACGTCGCCCGCAGTCTCCGGGAGTGCGCCGCCGGCCTGGACGTGGTTGTGGATGAGGCGGTAGCAGCGCTGCCACGCGGTCTCCCATACCTGGCACCATCCCGGATCGATCGCGTCCAGCTCATCCCGCCGCGCCGCCTCACGGAGCAGCATCGTATCGACCCGCCGCGAGCACCCGCCGCCCGCGAGCACGGCATGCACGCCCTGCGGCACTTCTACGCGTCCGTCCTCTGATTGAGACGACACACCGGTGAGGCCGGCGTCCTTGCGCAGGTGCCGCAGGCGGGCCGCGAACGCCTCACGGGGCTCCTTGGGCGCCGGACGAAGGGGAGATCTCAGCGGTGCCTCAGGGCGCGGGCGGCGGCAGGGTGGCGCCGCCCGTACCCGGGTCAGAGACCCGAACTGAGGGCCGGCGTACCGCTCGAAGTGACGTGCGCTGTGCCGTCGGCGTCCAGCCATGCGATTCCGCTGCCGAACTTGTCCACGTCGTAGTTCTTCCAGCCGGTCGCGGCGGACAGGTCTGCCAGCGTCCGGGGCGCGGCGACGGTGCCGGTGTGGAAGTCGGTGAGCTGCAGCTTGCCCGCGGCTGTGTCGTGGTTGACGAGGAAGCCGTCTCCGAGCTTTCCGCGTTTGGGCAGACTGATGCTGGCGCCGGACTTCAGGTCGTACACGCCGAACGGGGTCGACTGGTCGCCGGTCATGTCCTGGCCCAGGCAGTCCCAGTACATCCAGCGCCCGGCGACCTGGATGTCGCGGATCACGCACGAGGCGCCGACCGTGTACGGGGTGATCGCGCCGGAGACCAAATCGCGCGCCTCGACGCGGCCGCCGGTGCCGTCCGTGGTCCACAGCGTGGATCCCCTGAGCGCGGCCGCCGGGGTCTTCAGCTGCTGGACCACCGCCCCGCCACCGGGTGCTTCGAAATCGACGACCACCCGCTCGTCGCCACCTCCGTAGACCGCGTACCGCCCGGCGGCGTCGCGCAGGCCGCGGCCCGAGGTCGGCGGCATGGTGCGGTCGAGGGGCACGACCTCGGTGCGCGTACCGCCCGCCGTTGCGCGGACCAGGACGTCCCGCTGAGAGGCTTCGTCGTACCGTACATGGACGACCGAACCGTCCCCCGCGCCCAGCGGCTGGCCGTAACTGCCACCGAGAGGGGCGGTGGTGACCTCGGAGCGTGCCCCCGCCGACGGCGTACCGGTGAGGGTCACCTCGCGGGTCTGATAGGAGGGCCGCGGCCCGCTGTCTTCCTCCTTGGTGACCAACTGGCCACCGGAGAGGGCGATGCCGCGCAGAACGGCGGGCGCGGCGGGTACCTCGGTGAGCGTGCGCAGCGTCGGGCGGCCGTCCGGCCCGGTCTCGACCCGGCGCACCGCCCAGTCGCCGGCGTGCGCGCCGCCTACCGTCACCGCTCCGCCGCCGGGGACCTGAGACAGGTCGGGCTGCGCCGCGTCCAGCAGGGTGAGGGGTGAACCGCCGCTGAGCGGGGTGGCCTTGAGGGGGCCTCCCCGACGCGCGGGAGGGTTCTGCTCGGTGGGGGCCTGCGGCCGGTAGGTTGTGAGGAGCCACTCGCCGGCCAGTCCGACGACGGGGGTGCCCTCGTCGGAGGGCGGCACGGTGACGGAGGTCTGTGCCCCGGACGGGTCGTCGCGGCGGATCACCCGGGCCTGGCTCATGCCTTTCTGGTACCAGGCGATGTGGGTGGGGGAAACGGCGGCCTGGACGGACCAGGGCTCGTCGACGGCGACGTTGGTGGAGACGGGCGTCAGGGTGCCGGTCGTCAGGTCGACGAGGCCGATGGTGTGCGCGCGGGTGAACCTCACGACGGCCAGCTGCCCGTCCCCGGCGGCGACCGGGTACCGGTCGAAACGCAGTCCCGGCGGTGGTTCGACCGGGGTTTCGGTGG
Organism: Streptomyces sp. NPDC001832; assembly: GCF_040297265.1. Classification (NCBI taxonomy): domain Bacteria; kingdom Bacillati; phylum Actinomycetota; class Actinomycetes; order Kitasatosporales; family Streptomycetaceae; genus Streptomyces; species Streptomyces sp. NPDC001832. Next base: position 48,505 of record NZ_JBEOYU010000033.1, on the reverse strand, counting down.
TCGCGCCATCTTGGAGCCGGAGGATGTGCAGCTTGTCCACCTGCCACATCTCGTTGTACGAGAACGTCAGCACGGTCCGCCCGAAGGAAGCGACGGTGTACTGACCGTCAGGCACTGTGAGCGGCGTCGACTCGCCCGTCGCCGGGTCCCGCAGCTGCACGACTCCGCTCGCACCGACGGGCACGGGAAGGATGTCCGTCCCCGCCCCGTAGTAGCCCTGCTGACCCGGCAGTTGGCCGGTGAAGTTCTCGACGGTCCGCTCGGTCCCGTCGTATCCGCGCCACTGGTACGGGGCAGTGGAGCCGTCGTCGGTCTCCCGCCGGTGGAGATAGCCAGTATCTCCGGCGGCGTACAGCACGTCCTGGACGGGCGTGTATCTGTCCGGTGCGGTCAGCACGACCTCTGGCGCCGTGGACCCTTCGGCGTGGGCTGTGGGAGAGACGGCGGCGACGGGCACGGCAGCGAGTGCGAGGACGAGAGCCAGACGACGTGCAGAATCGGGCACATGTTTGAATTTTATGTTCATGTACATCTCAGCGCCGGACGGGTCGAAAACATCACACCGGCCGCGGCGAGGCCCTCGACGTGGACCGGATCGCCGACGACCGGGCGGTGGTGTCGCCCTTAACAGGCGAAGGCCAGGCGATTCAACTCGGTGATGGTCTGGCGGCGGTCGCTGAGGGTGCGGCCCCACTTGAGGTTGGAGTAGTACACGAACTGACCCGTGGTGGGTTCGAGGAAGTCGATGTTGCAGCCCATGCCGGAATGGGTGTGGTCGCACAGGCACGTGCAGCTCTTGTGATCGATCTTCCAGCCCAACCCGGTGGGGCCGTCGCCGAGGAGCCGGATGAGCTCGGGGCACGGCGGGCCGTCGGTGTCTCCAGCCGGAAGGAGCCGCCGACCGAGTTCCAGGCATCGGTGCCGTTGACCGGGCCGGGGCCGGCGGTCGCCCGGATGCGTCGCAGCAGGGGAGAGAAGAGCGACGGCGGTTCGAAGGGGGATCTCACGGCCGCGGTGTACGCGGGACCGCCTTCTGCGCGGCGAGATCCCGCCAGGCGGAAAGTGCGACATCAAGACCCTCGCCAGCCTCCTGCGCTGGGCGGCCCCTGGGGTGTTGCTCCGGTTTGGGCGGCCTGTTTGCGGCGGGCCTGGCGGGCCCGGTGCCGGGCGGAGGCCTCCCGCTCGATCAGCCACCACTCGGCGATCAGCAGCGGCAGGATCCAGCCCGGCCAGGAGGCCAGGCCCGCGCGTTGTTGCCCCCAGGCGATGAGTGTCGGGATGTCCTGGGTGAGCGGCGGTGGCAGGATTGTGTGGTCGTACAGGACGCCCAGTACCCGGCTCAGGACGATCGACATCGTGAGCGCGAAGCTGCGGACCATCCAGCGGCGGTGGTCGGCGATCCGGCCCTGCCGGATCATGCGCAGGCCCACCACCGCGGTCGTCGCGGTGCTCATCTGCATGGAGAGCCCCGACGGGCTGGCGTACGCGACCGCGAGGCCCGCGAGAGAGCCGGGCAGTACGCCCGCTGCCACGTACAGCCGGCCGCTGATCCGGTGCGCCTTGGGGTGTTTGTGGCGCAGGGCCGGCCACACCTGCAGGCAGCAGGTCACGATGGCGACCGTCCCGCACAGGATGTGTGTCACCAGCACCGGGTAGTGCCAGGGGTACTGCGGGTTCGGCGGAATTCTGGAGTCTGCCGGGTCGAAGGTGAGATAGCGCGGGTTGGCCAGGAACACCGCTACCACCAGGGCCAGCCCTCCCGCCCAGGGGCGCCGCCACCACCGTGGTCGAAACCAGCGTTTGTTCCATCGCTGGCGGCCGCGGCCGGTGGGGTCGAGGGCGAGGGTGGCGAGGTAGAGGCGTTTGAGGGCGGCCTGCTCGTTGGGGAAGTGCCCGCACGCCGGGGGCGCGATCCGACGTGCCCCGGCGGCGGGCCTTGGCAAGGCCCGCCGCCGGGGAGTTTCCTCGCCGCGTCGCGGCGGTCAGTTGCCGGCGACCGGGTAGCCGTGCCAGGCGCCGTAGTAGTTGGTGCTGCTGGAGGGGTTGTCCTCGACCATCCTCAGGTTGGTCAGCACACCGTTGACGTACTCGGTGCCGCAGTATCCATTGACCGGGCTGGAGGTCTGGTAGGCGCTGGAAGCGGTGGTGTAGTAGCCGCCCCACACCGAGTGGCCGTCGTCCTCGCCGTCGCAGTAGTCGAACCACGTCCCGTCGTAGGCATGGGTCGCCCAGTCGCTCCCCTGGTAGACGTCGCTCGCGTTGGCCGGCGCCGCCCACAGACCGGCGGATGCCGCGGTGAGGGCCAGCGCACCCAGCACAGTGGTGATCATACGTCGCATGTCGAATTCCTCTCTTCGGTTGCGGATCGTGCTGACTTTCGGCTCGCTCACCCCGGTTCGTCGCCCTCCTGGGATGGCACAGGGCCGGAGGGCTGAGTGGCGAGCGCTTCGGCGACGTTCTGCGCCCGAATGTCCTTCAGGCGCTTCAGTCGGCCGAGTTCAGTGGTATGACGGCTGATCAGCTCGCGCTGGTGCCGGGAAGTGACGTCCACGAGCGTGGGCAGATACCGAACCTGGTTCTGGCACCGGACGTCTGCCACAGCCACCGTGAGCTCCTTCTCGGTGGGGGCCCCTTCCCGTTTCCAACGTGGGTCGTGCGCGGCGGCGTACGGCGAGGCGTAGTGGTAGCCGGCGCGGGTCATGCACGTGCGCCACGCACTCAGGACCGTCGAGAGCCGGGGATCCTCGGCACTCGCAACGGCTGCCCGATCCGCCAAGCGGTCAGGAAGCTCGCGATCCGCATGAGGGGCACCGCGTACGAGCCGCTCGGCCGCCTGCGCCCGGCATCCGTTCCGCGGAACGGGCTTGTCCCCGAAATTCGCGACCTCGCCGTAGAGCACCTTCTCCACGTCGGGAGGGATGGAAGCGTGCTGGTCCAGCACATCGCTCACGTGGGGGTTGTACGTACTCCAGGCAGGCGCGTGGTACCCGTATCGCGCCGCCTGCGACGCGTCCACCACCCCGAATCGTGCCGCCTGCTTTGACAGGACCATCCGCCGGCCGGTCTCCAAAGCGGTTTTGCCCGGCCCGTTCCACCGCAGTCCGTAGCGGGCCAGGCAGGCGCGTTCCAGCGCCTCCTGAGCGCGGTCGGACCGGGCCTGCTCTTTCGGGGAGGGCGCGTACAGGTCCAGCGGAAGACTGTTCCCCACTTCTGCCACAGGCAGCGGAGCCAGGGACGGCCGCGTCTCCGCCCCCGGCTCCGCGCTCCCCGCCCCCGGCTGTGTACTGCATCCCCCGAAGCAGCACACGAGGAATACGCAGGCTCCCACTGCCCGGCCGATACGTCGCATCACGCTCCCCTGTCCCCTAGCAGGCGGCTATGGGCGCCGGCCAGACCGCACGCACACCGGCCTCGCTGCCCTCTCATCGGTCCAACCCTGCGTATCTGGCCGGGGACGAACCTTGAGTCGACCTTGAATCGCCTGGTGAGTGCGGTCGCCAGGTGACTAACGTGAACAGGGAAAGGGGGGCGTGGGATGGTAATGGAGTTCGGCCTGCTCGGAACGATCGAGGCGCGTCTGGACGGCCGTTCAGCGGACATGGGGCACATGCGGCAGCGGTGCGTACTGGCCGCTCTGCTCCTGGACATCAACCGGGAAGTCGCGGTGGACTCGCTCATCGACCGGGTGTGGGGTGACCGGGCGCCGCAGCGGGTCAAGGGAACGCTGTACGGGTATCTGTCCCGGTTGCGCCAGGCTCTGGCGAACGCCCCGGAGGTGACCATCTCACGGCGCCCCGGAGGCTACGTACTGGAAGCAATGCCACTGTCCGTGGATCTTCACCTCTTCCGGGACCTCATCGCGCGTGCCCGGACAACCAATGACACCCAGGCGGCACCACTGATACGACAAGCACTCGGACTGTGGCGAGGCGAACCATTCACCGCCGTGGACGTCCCATGGTTCTACGACCTGCGCCAGGCATTGGAGCAGGAGCGCTTCTCAGCGGAAACGGATTACATCGACATCCAATTACGCGCCGGACAGCACAATGAACTACTGCCCCGGCTCACCGTGCTCGCCGATGAACACCCACTGGACGAACGACTGGCCGGTCAACTCATGCTCGCCCTGTACCGAGCCGGGCGCACCGCAGACTCCCTCGCCCGTTACCAGCACATCCGTCGACGTTTAGCGCGTGAGCTGGGGGCCGACCCGGGACCGCCTCTACGCGGGCTTCACCAGCAGATCCTGGCCACCGACCCGACGCTGACCCTTCCCAAAGCATCTCCAAAGAACCTCCCGACGGGCGCGGCAACATCACCGGTGCCCCGCCAACTACTGGCTCCCCCAGCACACTTCGTCGGCCGGGACACGGAACTCGCCGTCCTGGACAAGATGCTCGCCACCCAGCCCGAGCCCCGCACCACCCTGCCGCTGTCAGTGATCTGCGGTTCCGGCGGGGTCGGCAAGTCCTGGCTTGCACTGCGCTGGGCCCACACCCGCAAGCAGCACTTTCCCGACGGGCAACTCTTCGCGGACCTCCACGGGTTCACACCCTCGGGAAAACCGGCAGACCCCTTCATGGTGATCCGCCAATTCCTCGACACCCTCGGTGTCGAGCCCGGACGGATCCCGATCGCCTCCGACGCCCAGGCAGCCCTGTACCGCAGTCTCCTCGCAGACCGGCACATGCTCGTGGTCCTGGACAACACCCGCAACACCGAGCAGATCCTGCCCCTGCTACCAGGCACACCCACCTGCACCGTCATAATCACCAGCCGCGACCAGCTCACCGGACTGACCGCCTCGCACCACGTCACCCACCTGACAGTCAACCCATTCGACCCCACCTCGGCACGCGAGCTTCTGACCGGCCGACTGGGCTCCGAACGCGTCGCCGCGGAACCCGACGCCGCCACCACCCTGATACAACAATGCGCCGGACTGCCCCTCGCACTGAGCGTCCTGGCCGCACGCATCACCACCAACCCGGTATGCACCCTGACCGCCCTGACCGAGGAACTACGCGAGAGCACCACCCGCCTCGACGCCCTGGGCACCGGTGAAAGCGCCACCGACGTACGCACCGTCCTCGCCTCCTCCTACCGCGCCCTCGATCCAAAGACCGCCCGGGTGTTCCGCCAGCTCGTACAGGCCCCCGGCCCCGACATCACCCGCCCCGCCGCCAGCAGCCTCACAGGCCTCGCCCCAGCACCGACACACACCACGCTGCACCGGCTCCGAACCTCCCACCTCCTCCAGGAACACGCCCCCGGCCGATTCAGCTGCCACGACCTGCTACACACCTACGCTCTCGAAATCACGGACTCCATCAACGACGCGGAAGGCCAGGAAGCCCGCACCCGAATCCTCGATCACTATCTGCACACCGCCTGGTCGGCCGACCGGCTCCTGCACCCGCACCGGGACCCCATCCACCTGCCACCGCCAGCCGACGGCGTGCGTCCCGAAGACCTCACCACTCACGAGCAGGCGATGGCATGGTTCATCCAGGAACACCCCACCCTCGTGGCCGCCGTACACCAAGCCGAAGGCCACGGCCACAACACCCACGCCTGGCAACTCGCCTGGGCTCTGACAACCTTCCTGACCCGGCGCGGACAGTGGAACGACATCGCGACCGTCCACACCACGGCACTGACCGCCGCGACCCGCCTCCACGACACAGCCGCCCAAGCCGAGTCCCACCGCGCACTGGCCTGGGAACGCACCGAAGCCGGCGACCACGACGCGGCCCAAAACCAGCTGACCCAGGCTCTGTCCCTGGCCCAAGACAGCGATCAGGCCCTGTCCCAGGCCCACACCCACCTGGCCCTCGGCTGGCTCCACGAACACACCGGCAACCGGCCGGCGGCACTGCACCACGACAGCCAGGCAGTCCGCCTCTTCACACAACTCGGCCACCAAGCCGGACTGGCACGCGCCCTGAACGCCGTAGCATGGGACCACGCACAGCAAGGCAACCACCAAAGCGCCATCGCCCACTGCAATCAAGCCATCACAATCCAGAAGAAACTCGACGACCTACGAGGACAGTCCGACACCCTGGACACCCTCGGCTACGCCCACCAACAACTCGGCAACCACTCCCAAGCCCTCACATACCACCAGCACGGCCTCGAACTCCACCGCACCCTGGGCCACCGCTTCAACGAAGCAGAAACTCTGGTACACCTCGGAGAAGTCCACCACGCCATGGGCAACCAGAACGCTGCAAAACACTCCCTGGAACAAGCCCTCGACATCTACCACAACATAGAAGTCCACCCATCACGCATAAAGCAAACCCGCGCACGGCTCCACACACTCAACACAGACACCACCACCACGCCGTGACCCCAAGTCCGGCGCAAACGTCAACGCACACGAAAAACGCACACAACACGACACCGCACTCGCAACACCCAGCTGACCGGCCACCGAAGGCTGGGAAAACGGGGCCACTGGCGCATGCCCAGCACAGCGTGGTGAGGGTGATGGCGGGTGGGGGCTGCTCGCAGGCCTGGCGCAGTCCAACAACCGCACCGTCCTACACAGCTGCGGCAGGCCCAGGCACCCCCTCGGCCTCATTGTCGGGGAAACGACAAGGCATCCAGGAGGAGACACCCTCATGCACACAGACCGGCCAGAAGCCTGCGCCCCTGACACAAGGGCATGCCTTGTGTCAGGGGCGCGGTCAGGATGAGGCAAGTGTGAGGGTCAACGCACAGCGTAGGCCCTGATCAAGGTCTGCTCGACCTTGCTGCCATTGGTGTCCTGCGCCTTCACGCGCAGCGACACATAACCCTTCACCGGATTACGGACCGACACCTTGTAGTGGCCATCGCTCCTGGACTTCACCATCGCGGGGCCCCAGGTAGCACCATCATCGGTAGACACCTCCACCTCCACCCCGTCGATGTCCGCGGTAACGCCGGCCTGCAAAGCGAACGCCAAGTCGAAGTCATAGGCGCTGCCACCCTGGGTGGTGTTCTCCGCATCCAGGTCCAGACCATACTTCGGCCAGAGCAGCGCCAGATTCTCCTTGGCACCCGTCGGCCGGGCGGACGTGAACGTCCACGCTGTGCTGGTCCGAGTGGACAGCGGGAACCACGCCGGGCGCGACGTGTCGAGGGTGATCCGGTACGTCGCAGGTTCGGCGCCGACCGGCAACCCGCGCAACGAGGGGTAGTCCGTCTCCTTGAGGAGCTTCCCGTCCTGGTACACCCGCATCATCGACGTGTCGGCACTGTGTGCGAACTGGCTGTAGTGCCCCGGTTGGCTGTCACCCATCTCCGGGAGGATGAGGGTGACCTTGTCGCCCTCGCGGAACGCGTAGGATGCCTCCGGTCCGGCCGGGCCATTCGCCGCGCCCAGCCAGGTCTCTTCGCGCTGCTCGCCCGGCTTGTAGTTACGGATGACGTCCTTCACGCTGCGGGCGATTTCCATGCGGTCCGGGTAGACCGTGTGGAACCATCCCATGTCCTTCATCGTCGGCCACTTGCTGCCGGTGGAGTACCACTCCTCCCGGTCCACCGGCGCGTCGAAGTAGTCCAACACCTGGGTGATGAAGAACTCTCCCGGACGGATCGCCGAGTCGGTCTCGCCGAGGTAGCCGCCCTCGGGGCCGCGGTAGTGGGACTTCACCACGGCCGAGTTCTCCGCCGTGACCGCGTCGACGGGGTCGGCCGGAATTCCACCGGGAACCATCATCGCGATGTTGTACACGTAGGGGTGATTGCCGATGCCGTGCAGGTTGATCTGCGTGGGACCGTCGGCCATCCGGTCGAAGAGCACCGCACCCTGATCCTGGGTGAGACTCCAGGCGGGGATGGCAGTGCGGGCGACGCGCGGCACGATGGTGGCGAAGGGGCCGGGCCGGTCGTTGACGATGATCACTGCCTTGGCGCCGGCACCGGTCACCGCGGCGATCTGGTCAGGAGTCTTGCGGGTGGCATCGCGGGTGACGACCGCCAGCTTGCCGGTGAGGTCCTTGCCGGCCAGGTCCTGCGGCCGTGCCATGCCGGCGTCGACCGCCTGGAGCGTGCTGGGGCCGTGCAGCTGGGCCGCGTACATCACCGGCTCGAGCGGGAGTGCGCCTTCCTGTCCGGCAATGGACGCCCGGATCACCGGCGAGTACCTGCGCTGCTGGAAGTTGAACTCGAACATGCCATTCGTCACCGGCTCGGTGGGCACCACATAGGCGTGGTCCCAGAGCGGGCTCGACGCGCCCTTCATGAAGTCGATCCCCGGCTTGCCGGGGAGCCGCTGGCGGTATCCGAGCTTGTAGCCGTTCGGCTCGGACTCCTTGGGCGTCGCGACCTTGACCTCCTTGCCCAGCCGGGCATCCAGCATGATCGTCTGATTCGCCTTCAGTTCCAGCATGGGCTCGCCAGCGAGGGTGTGGTTCAGGATCTGGCCCGAGGCAGGGTCCGTCGTGTAGACGACACCCATGACGGAGTAGCGTCCCAGCGGCAGTGCGACGGTCTTCGTTCCGCCCTGGGGGAAGACCGTGCGGACGACTCCCGCGTCCAGGTCGAAGGCCGCGAGTTCGGCGGACGCCGGGTTTCCGTTCCGGTCGATCGTGTTGACGGTGAGGTCGACGGTGGGTACGTCCTTCGTCGCGCCGACGGTGGTGCGGATCGCGGTGCCGTCGGCGGCGGTGGCTGTGATGATGCCGGTGTAGTCGCCTATGGCGCCGAGCTCGGGGTGGTAGGTCACCGTCACGCTCGCTGTGGAGTTCGCCGGGACCGTCACGCTGTTGGCGCTGAGTGTGAACGTGCCGTCCGGCGGGGGCGCGGTCTCCCCGACGCTGAGCAGGCGGAGCGACAGCGTCTTGTCCGTGGAGGAGGTGTTGACGTAGTTGACCGTCTTGGTGACCGGCGCACTCTCGGCCGACTTCTTGCCCATGCTCACCACGGCGGGGCTGGAGTAGACCGTGGCGTCGATCGCCTTGGGTACGTCGACCCGGCCGCCGCCCTGCTGGTGGGCGGTGTAGGAGCCCTGCTTGGCGGTGCTGACCAGCACCTGCTTGAGCCGGTCGGCACTCCAGTCCGGGTGGCGCTGGGCGAGGATCGCCGCGGCGCCGGACACATGCGGGGTGGCCATCGAGGTGCCGCTGGCCGAGGTGTAGTTGCCGTTGACGGGGGTGCCCATCGTGGTGCCGGCGGCGCGCGCGGCGACGATGTCCACGCCTGGTGCGGTGATCTCCGGCTTGACCGCGAAGGTCTCCTTGAGCGGGCCGCGGCTGGAGAAGCCCGCGAGCTGATCCTGCTTGTTCACCGCGCCGACGGTCAGCGCGTCCTTGGCAGCGCCCGGCGAACCCACGGTCCCCTTGCCCGGGCCCGTGTTGCCGGCCGCGATGACGAACAGCGCGCCGGAGGACTCGGTGAGCTCGTTGACGGCCTGGCTGATCGGGTCGGTGCCGTCACTGCCGGCAGCCGAGCCCAGGCTCATGCTGACGACGTCCGCGCCCTGAGCCACCGCCCACTCCATGCCGGCGATGACTCCCGACTCGGGGCCGCTGCCGGCGTTGTTGAGGACCTTGCCGATGTACAGGTCGGCGCCCGGTGCCACACCCTTGTACTTGCCGCCCGACGCGGCACCCGAGCCGGCGATGGTCGAGGCGACATGCGTGCCGTGACCGTGGTGGTCGACCGCATCGGGGTCGTCGGTGAAGTTTTGTGTCTTCTTCACCCGGCCCGCCACATCGGGGTGGTCGGGGTCGATACCGGTGTCGAGAATGGCCACCTTGGTGCCGGTGCCGTCGTAGCCGGCCGCCCAGGCTTCCGGCGCGCCGATCTGCGGCACGCTCTGGTCCAGCGTCACATGCACCGGCTTGTCGAGCCAGAGCTTCCTGATGCCGCCGGCGAGCTTCGGTGCCTTCGTCGCGGCGGCGCTGTCGTCGTCGACCGCCTCCCAGAACGTCGATGCCTTCTTCTTGCCGGCGTGCAGCGCCACCGCGTTGGCGCTGGGCAGCTCGTCGGCCTTCACCGAACCGGCCGGTGCAGCCTGCTTCAGCGCCTTGCCGGCCTTGCCCGGCGCGCCCGGGTAGGTGGCGATCAGCGGCACGGCGGGGCGGTGTGCGTCGTCGTAGCCGTAATCGATCAGCTTGGTGACGTTGAACAGCTCGCGGTCGAGCTCGTTCGCGGCGAGGTACGGCTGGGCCTTGTCCGGGATGACGTAGACCTCGTCGCCCACCTTCATGGTGGAGAACGCCGTCTCGGTGCCGTCTTCCGAGGGCGCGACGGTCGCAGCCTGGAAGCCGTTGGCGTGACGTTCCAGCGTTACTACTTCGCCGGTGACGAGGGTGAGCTTGTGTGTGGCGACAACAGGGCTGTTCTGCTGGGTCTGTTCGGCCTGGGTTGTCGGCGTCGCTGCGGCGGCCACGGGGAGGACGCCGAGCGTGCCGACCACACAGGCGGCGGTGAGCATCCCCAGGACCGCCCGTACTGGACGGCGTGTCAGCCGGTAGGCTGTAGGGGCAGTTGAGCGGTCTGGGAATCCGGTGGACCCAACCAATCGTGACTGTCTCATTGAGGCGATGACCTTCTCTGAGAGGGAACGAAGGCGCACAAAGGCCACGCGGTCGCGGAATTCGGCGCCTCGTCGGATCACTCCATGTGGTGGTTGTGCTGCTCTTTCATGTGCGAGCGGTGAGCAGCATCAGGTCGGCGGACCGCGCGCCGTGTTGCTGCCGCGGCCGTGCGCCGCGCCTTCCTCGCTGCCCGTCGCCAGCGGTCGGCCGAACCAGGCCCGCATCTGGTCCCCCCGGTCGCCCCGGTCGCCCGTCATTATTCGGCGTACGCGGGTCATCTCAGGGGTTCCTCCAGGAGTCGGCACCGGGGTACGCCAGGGGGCGGCCCGGTTCGTGTGGCGCCTGTCGGGAGGCGCGGTGCGATGGGAGAGCACCGGAACTCTTCCACGGCCAACCAGCGGCAACCGCGGATACCACTGCGGGTAACCGACATGACGGCGATCCGCCAAGTGGCAAAAGATTTGCGCTCCGCACTCCGGGGATCGCGCCCCTGGAGCCGGCGGATTTCAGGAACACCCTCAGGTCAACGCGATATACTGATGCAGATTGTGCAAGCGATTTGCAAAATGAGGAGGGTCATGGTTACTCGGGCGAGCGACGCCGGGACGAACCAGAGCGTCGAACGAGCGGTCTCGGTGCTGCGCGCACTCGACTCCGGCCGCGCCGAACTGCGCGTCTCCGACGTCGCCGAACTCACCGGGCTGGGCTCCTCCACCACCTCCCGCCTCCTGTCCACCCTCGAGCGCCTCGACATGGTCGAACGCGACCCCGTCAGCAACCTCTACCGGCTCAGCCTCGGCATCCTCCCGCTCGCCGCCACCGCCACCAATCGCCACCCCGTCCACCGCGCCGCCCGCATGGTCCTCCAGGACCTCGCCACCCGCACCGGGCTGGGAGCCAACGTCGCCGTCCGCCGCGGCACCGAGCTGCTGTTCCTGTGCAATTTCGAGGGAGCCCGCGCCCCGAAGTCCTACACGCAGGCCGGGCACACCGCCCCACTGCACGCCACGAGCATCGGCAAGTGCCTCCTCACCGGCCTCACGGCCAAAGAGCGCCGCAAGCTGCTTCCCGAACCGCTCGCGGCACACACCGACTACACGACCACCAGTCACGACCTCCTCGACGCCGAGATCGACACCGTCCGCCGCACCGGCTACGCAATCGAAGCAGAAGAACGCGCCCTGGGCCGCGCTTCCCTCGCCGCGCCCGTCCGCGACGTCTCGGGTGATGTCGTCGCCGCCATCTCCCTGTGGGGCCCCGCCTCCCTCCTCGGCAACCGCACCGAAGCCGAAGGTCAGCGTTCCACCCTCATCCGCGAGGTCATCGAAGCCGCCGACGTCATCAGCCAAGCACTCGGCGCCCTCTGAACAGCGAAGGAGCCGGGGGAAGACCATGCGGTCTTCCCCCGGCCCCTTCGTTGCGCGTGGCTATGCGCCGTACGCCTTGAACGCGATCACGTGCGCGTGCCGCGCCCCGTGCGTCGCGTCCACCACAAGCCGCAGCGCGTCGGTGCGCACGGGCCCGCCGTGCGTACCGTTCAGTTCGTGCACGCGGTGGCGGCGGCGATTGCCCGTCACCGTCAGCAGCGTGCGCCAGGTGCCGTCGGGCTCGCGGCTCTGGATGCGGTAGTCGCGGACCAGTTCCGGCATGACCTCGAATGGGGTGCGGTGGCGGTGCAGGTTGTTGAGGTACTCGTCGACGTCGTCGTCGAACACCACGCGCGTTTCGGTGAGCTGCTGCTCCTCGTCCCAGTCGAGGCACAGCCACTGCGTGGCCCGGTCCGGGTCGGGCAGCAGCTCGGACGACCACATCTGCGGGCCCCCGTAGGGGCGTTGGAATCCTCCGACGGCGCGTTCGGGCAGGAACGCGGCGGTGTCCGGGGTCGCGCGGAAGCCGAAGGTGCGGCGACGCAGGCCGCGGGCCTGCCATTCCAGGACCAGCTGGCCGTCCTCCTCCGGGATGTCGTGGTCGACGGCCGCGTCCCCCTCGGCCCTGCTGCGCAGGGCGAGGACACCGGCGGTGCGCTCGGGGACGAGGACCAGCGCAAGGCCCGGGCAGGCGCGCACGATCAGGACGACGTTGTGAGGGGTGTCCGGGTGGTGGTCGAGGCGGGCCGTGACCCAGTGGGGGCCGGCGGCGGGCACGGTCACCGTGGTGGTGAGCAGATGATCGACGGGGACAGCGTTCTCGGGGCGGCCGGTGCTCCACAGTTCCACGGTGAGTTCGCTCGGCCGCTCGCCCGGGGCGCCGTGGACGAGCAGGTCGACCGTGTCGAGTGCGGGGTCCACCGGCAGCAGCAGCGCGAGGTCGCGGGTGAGCGGGTACGGCTCGCCGGGCGCGGCCGGCGTGGGCTCGGCGGCGAGGCGGCTCAGGTGCGAGGAGGCGCTGACGCGGGCCGTGCGCGCCAGGTTGTCGGGGTCGTCGTCGGCGAGGCCGATGACCGAGGCGTCCTGCCGCAGCAGGGCGCGGCGCACCAGCTCGGGGCGCTTGGCGGCGAGTTCGCGCGGGCCGATGCCCTCGGCGACGCACAGCGCGGCTGCCGTTCCCGCGGCCTCGCCGAGCGTGGCACAGGTGGCCATGACGCGGGTGGCACCGAAGGCGATGTGGGTGGCGGAGATGTTGCGCCCGGCGAACAGGAGGTTCGTGACGTTCGCCGAGTACAGGGAGCGCAGCGGGATGTGGAAGATGCCGTCCGCGTAGCGCTGGCGGGCGCCGGGCTCGTCGGCGTACATGCCCTGCACCGGGTGGAGGTCGATGGACCAGCCGCCGAATGCGACGCGGTCGTCGAACTGCCGCTGTTCCAGGATGTCCTGCTGGGTCAGCATGTGGTCGCCGAGGAAGCGGCGGTACTCCCGCTTGCCGGGGAGGCTGCCGACCCACTCCAGCGTCAGGTTCTCGGCGTCCGGGAACTCGCCGGAGTTCTTGATGTGGTCCCAGATGCCCATGATCACGGACTGGAGTTCGTCGCGGATACGCTCGTTGTCGTGGACGGTGTCGAGCTCGCCGCCCCACTCGATCCACCAGTAGTCGCAGCCGTTGTCGCCGGTGCGCAGCACGCGGTTGCGCAGGATGGGTGTGGTGGTGAGGTCTCGGGCGGAGGCGGGCGGTACGAACTTCACCGGCCGGCCGGTGTCCTTGGTGTGGAACAGGATCGTCGATCCGAGCAGCGCCTCGTCCTGCTCCTGGGGCGCCCAGGGTTCGCCGAACTCCTGGTGGGACTCGCGGCCGATGCGGTAGCGGGCGCCGGCGAGGTGGCCGAGCAGGCCGTCGCCGGTGCAGTCGAGGAACTGCTTCGCGTGGAAGGTGATGCGCCGCTCGGAGCCCATCATCCAGCCGGTACAGGAGTGCACCTCGCGTGCGCCGTCCGGGCCGCTCGCGTCGGCCTCCCGTACGTCGGTGTTGAGGTACAGGTCGATGCCTGGCTCGGCACGGACGGCGTCGAGGACCACCTGGTCCCAGTAGTACGGGTTGCCCTCAGGGTTGCGGTACTGGTTCTCGGTGTACAGCTCGCCCATGATGCCGGTCTCGCGGGCCCAGCGGTGTACACCGTGGGCGGTGGCGCCGCAGACCCAGACGCGGATCTCGCTGCTGGCGTTGCCGCCCAGGACGGGCCGGTTGTTGACCAGAGCGACGCGTTGGCCGAGCCGGGCCGCGGCAATGGCCGCGCAGGTCCCCGCCAGGCCACCGCCGATGACGGCGATGTCGTAATGGACCTCTTCTTCCCGCACGGTGCGGCCTCCTTGATGTGAAGCTCGGATACTCTCCGCCGCAGCGGAGCCGCCATGAACGTACATCACATGCATATTGTGCAACCACTATCCATGCAGTGGGATGTGTTGTAAATTTCCGGCACGGCCGACGACACTGCCGCCGCGGGCCGGCGGCCGAGTCCGGCCTGTTCGGCGACGTCGCCGGTCTTGCACGGAACCGGCGATTCATCGACCAAAAGGGTTGACGCCGTCGCACAATATGGAGAACGATCCCGCATGCTGCAACTTGAGTTCAACGGAGCATGCATGGCATTCACACAGGGCCTCGGTCGAAGCAGGGGACGGGGCGGCTCATCGCTCACGCCCGGCCGCGTCGCATCCGCCCGCCGGCGCACGGCGCCCCGTGCCACTCCCCGCACCAACGCTCCCGCCCCGTTCGAGAGGACACACCCATGAGTACGGCCGCACCTCCACACAAGGCCGCTCCACGCCGTGAGCGGTCCGGCGGACGGCTCTCCAACGGCGCGTTCGCACTGCTGCTGACCGCACCGGGGCTCGCCCTGTTCGCGACGGTCATCATCTACCCGCTGCTGTCGGCGCTGTTCACCGGCTTCTTCAAGCAGGATCTGCGGCTTCCGGGCCGGGAGTTCGTCGGCCTGGACAACTTCGCCTACTGGCTGGACGGCGAATTCCTCACGATCCTCAAGCAGACGGTCGTCTTCACCGTCGGTGCGACGCTCGTCCCCTTCGTGGCCGGCTTCGCGCTCGCGCTCGCGCTGAACTCGGGCCTGAAGGGCAGCGGCTTCCTGCGTGGCCTGTTCCTGTTCCCGTGGGTGATCCCGGGCGTGGTGGTCTCCTTCCTGTGGATGTGGATCTTCAACGCGAACTACGGCGTGCTGAACGGCATCCTCATGAAAGCCGGAATCATCGAGGAGTCCGTCTCCTGGCTCGGCCAGCCCGGCACCGCCATGCTCGCCGTCATCGTCACCAAGACCTGGGCGAGCTTCCCCTGGATGATGGTGATGCTCCTGGCCGGCCTGCAGACCGTGCCCAAGGAACTGCACGAGGCGGCCTCAATGGACGGGGCGGGCTCGATCCGGCGCTTCTTCGCCGTCACCTGGCCGCAGGTCCGCGGTGTCGCCTCGATCGTGCTGCTCCTGGAATTCATCTGGAACTTCCAGCACTTCGACACCATCTACGTACTCACCGGCGGCGGCCCGGCCGGCACCACCGAGACCTTCGCGACCGCCGTGTACCAGACCGCCTTCAAGGGCTTCGACATCGGCCGGGCAACCGCGCTGGGCGGGCTGTGGATGCTGCTCCTGCTCATCCTGGTCGCCATCTACCTCAGGATCACCGAGCGGAAGGGCGACGCCCGATGACCTCCACGACCTCCACACCGCTGACCGGCACCGACCGGCTGGCGCCGTCCGCCACATCCGCCGGACGCACCTCGCGGCGCCGGATGCGTAAGGACCTGCTGCGCTCACGGATCGCCGCCTGGACCGCGGTCCTGGTGATAGGCGCCTTCGGCATGCTGCCGGTCTACTGGCTGCTGGCCACCGCCCTGAGCAGCCCCGAGCAGACGTTCCAGTTCCCGCCGAAGCTCGTACCCACCGACCTCACCATCAGCAACTTCACGGCCCTGGCCGAGAACGACCAGCTGATCACGTACCTGGTCAACTCCCTCATCGTCGCCTCGATCACCGCCGTACTGAGCGTGGTCGTCGCCACGTACATGGGCTACTCGTTCTCCAAGTTCCGCTACCGCGGGCGGCGCTCGCTGATGCACCTGGTACTGGCCTCCCAGATGTTCCCGCAGGCGCTCCTGCTGGTGACGCTGTACGCCGTGTTCTCCAGCTTCGGCCTGCTGAACACGTACACCGCCCTGGTGGTGTCCTTCACCACGTTCACGATGCCGCTGTGCGTCTGGATGCTGAAGGGCATCTTCGACACCATCCCGGACGCCCTGCTGGAGGCGGCGTCCATCGACGGCGCGTCCCGATGGCGGACGCTGCACTCCATCGTGGCGCCGCTGGCCGCGCCCGGAATGATCGCCGCCGGCCTGTTCGCCTTCGTCCGCGGATGGAACGACTTCATCTTCGCGGTGACTCTCGCCGACAAGGAGAAGCAGACCCTGCCGCCCGGCCTCGTCTCCACCTACATCGGCGAGTTCCAGACTGCCTGGCCCGAGTTGATGGCCGCCTCGCTGGTGGTATCCGTCCCAGTGGTCGTCGCCTTCATGTTCCTGCAGCGCTACCTCGTCGGCGGCATGACCGCCGGCTCGGTCAAGAGCTGAGCCCGCGGGCTGTGTCCGCCCCCTCCCCCCACGTCCCCTTCCGCCCACTCCCCCATGGAGACACCATGACCACCTCTGGCATCAGCCGGCGCGGCGCGCTGCGCATGTTCGGCATCGGCGCGCTCGGCGCGGCCGGCGCCGGCGTGCTGGGCGCCTGCGCACCGTCCGGCGCCAGCACCTCCTCCAACGGAGGCGACACGAAGTCCAAGAACTTCGACTTCACCTCCTGGTCGCTCAACGAGGAGGCCGCCAAGCCCGCGATCGAGAAGATCATCGCGGCGTGGGAGAAGGCCGAAAACTCCAAGATCCGCGCGGTCTCGTACCCGTACAACGAGTACCTGAGCCAGCTCACCCTCAAGCTCGGCGGCGGGGAGACGACCGGCGCGGTGCACCTCGATATCGCCTGGCTCGCCGCGGTCGCGCAGATGGGCAAGCTCGCCGACCTCGGCTCCGTGGCCCTGAAGGGCGGCTACACGGACGTGGCGCTGAACAGCGGCGTGTACGACGGCAAGCAGTACGGCCTGCCGTGGAACACCGGCTCGATCGGCGTGATCGCCAACTCCGAGCTCCTGGAGAAGGCCGGCATCAAGAAGCACCCCACCACCGTCGAGGAGTTCGAGGGCGCCCTGCGGGAGCTGAAGGGCCTCGGCGGCGGCATCGTGCCCTACGCCGCGGCCACCAAGGTCGCGCAGCTCAAGGACATCTTCCCGTGGATGCAGACCTTCGGCTGCACGCTCATGGAGGACAACAAGGTGACCATCGGCGACGACGCCTCCGTCGACGCGGTCACCTGGTACAAAAAACTGCACGACGCGAAGCTGATCGCCGCGGACGTGGACCGCTTCGACGCACGCGCCCTGTTCGGGCAGGGCAAGGCCGCCTTCTACGACGACGCCATCATCGGCAAGGGCGTGACCGCGGCCCAGTCCAAGGACAAGACACTGGCCGACGCGATGCAGCCGATGCAGCGCCCGGTGCTGCGCTCCGGCGACACGCCGCAGGCGCTGCTGTGGGGCGGCGTGATCGCGGTCGTCAAGGGCAACGGACAGGAGGCCGCGACACGGTTCGCACTGCACACCACCTCCGACCGCGCCACGGTCACCGAGTACTTCGCCTCCCGCGCCCTGCCACCGTCCACCACCGCGGGCCTGTCCGACCCGAAGGTCGCAAAGGACACCTTCACCACCGAGTGGACCGACAAGATCACCAAGACGGCGACCGGCAGCCCGTTCTGGCAGTTCGCACAGAACGCCCAGATCGAGGAGGCCGTGGCCAAGCAGGTCCAGGCCGTCCTGGTCGGCAAGTCGAAGCCGAAGGACGCGATGAAGAAGGCCGGCGAGGAGATCACCGCCCTCATCAAGCGCTGAGCCGGCGCGCGGCGGGTCCCGGGTCCGGTGAAGGCCGAAACAGCCTCCACCGGACCCCTTGCCATGCCGCACACGCATTCCCCAAGACGTATCTCAGATCCGTACTGTGCAACCCCTGTTCATGATCTGGGGTCTGCTGTAAGTTTCCGGCGCAGCCCAGATGAATGCGGTCGTGAAGCACTCCACACGGGGGCTGCCGATCGGTCTAAACGCGTTGACATCACCAGACGGCTGCGGGGGGCGGACCGACCCGCGAGGCCGCTCCCGTTCGCCTCCCCATCACTCCCGCGAAGGAGTTCACCTTGCGACGTCCCACGGCACTCGCCCACGCCGCCTCGGCCGCGGCCCTGGCCGCCCTGCTCGCACCCGTCCCGGCCGCCCAGGCCGACAGCAGGGGCGCGGCAGCCGCGGCGACGGTGATCGAGAAGGTCCCCTACGCGATGGACTCGTCGAACCAGGCCGCCTGGTGGACGCCGGTCGCCACGTACAAGGGCCGCGGCCAGTACACGTACTTCGCCTTCAACGAGCCCGGCTCGACGGCCGCGACGCACCGCCCGGCCATCGCGCGGCGCGACCCGGACGGGGTCTGGAGCCGTCTGCCGCTGCTCGACAAGAGCGGGCAGCAGGCCGAGTTCCCCGACGACAACGGGCACAACCAGCCGTCCGTCGCGCGCGACGGCAGCGGCCGCCTGCACGTGTTCGCCTCCATGCACGCCAACGCCTGGCGCTACTTCCGCACCGAGGCCCCCGGCGGGGACGTCACGGACCACGCGGCCGAACTGCCCGACCAGGGCGTGGGCATCACCTACCCGATCGTGACCACCGCACCCAACGGCGATCTGTACCTGGCCGCCCGCGTCGGCGCCGGCGCCGATCAGCGTCCCGGCAAGCTGTACCGCTGGGACAACGCCGTCGCACGCTGGAGCACGGTCGCCACCTTCGCCGGCGCACTGAACCGCTCCGTGTACCCCGACGACCTGATGGTGGACGCCGACGGACGCGTGCACCTCCTGTACGAATGGGCCAAGGCCCCGGCGACCGGGTTCCGCCACCAGCTCTCCTACCTGCGCTACGACCCGGCGACCGGCGCCTTCGCGGACAGCGCGGGCACGGCCGTCACCACCCCCGTCACGCCCGGCACGTCCGACGTGATCCAGGACCTCACCCCAGGTGAGGAGTGGAGCATCGACAACGCCTACACGGGACCGGCGGTGCAGAGCGCCAAGCTCACCCTCGACGG
This sequence comes from Streptomyces sp. NPDC001832, assembly GCF_040297265.1. Taxonomy (NCBI): domain Bacteria; kingdom Bacillati; phylum Actinomycetota; class Actinomycetes; order Kitasatosporales; family Streptomycetaceae; genus Streptomyces; species Streptomyces sp. NPDC001832. The sequence continues at coordinate 29,351 of NZ_JBEOYU010000033.1, read as the reverse complement.
CTCCACCCCGAAAATCGCCTACCGCTACCGCCCGGCCGACAGCGGCGGCAACTTCCGCGTGTACTACGCGTATCCGAGCGGCGGCGGCTGGGCCCGCCAGACCGTGTACGCCGGCGGCCAGACCGCCGCCGCCCTCGGCATCACCTGGGACGAGACAGAGGCCAAGCGGGTCTACTACGTCACCGGCTCCGGCACCGACCGCGTCTTCGCCGCGACCGAGTCGGACGGCACGTGGATCTCGCAGTCCGCCGCGCCTGGCGTGAGCGCGGACCGGCTCGCGGTGCGGCGGGACTCGGACGGGAACGACGTGCTGTACCTACCGGACACCACACACAACACGCTCTACTACGCACACCGCTGAGACCCTGCACTCGTTCGAGGAGACGGGCGGTGACGAACCGCGCCGAGTCCTCACGTACGGGCCGGTGGAGGTGACGGTGTACCAGCCGGGCCGCCCATGAGGGCGGCGAAGACGGCATCGCTGTCCCAGCGGAGTGGCGCGTGTGGCTGGCGGCAGCAGCCGAACCACCCACCTTCGAATCAAGCGGTGAATGACCGTCGCCTCGCTGCCGTTCGTGTCGCCGCACGTGAGGGCCACGATCGGGTGAGGTTTTGGCCCGATGGTTCGCGTTCGGAGTGTTTCGGCTGGACGAAAGACGGAGGTCGATAGCTTGAGCCCGCGGGTCTTCCGGCTGTGTTCCTGACAGGCGCAGCCGTGATGGGCCAGCCCGGTGTGCAGTCGGCCGTTTGCCGGCTCGATGAAGCACCGTTCCGTCATGACGCGATGTCGCCGACAGGGCCGGGCCGTGCGCCGGCCTTTCGCATGAAGGAGAGTCTGTGATCTCGAAAAGCAAGAGGGCCGTCCGTTCCATGGCCGTGGCGCTCACCGCAGCCGCGGCGTTCACCGTCACCGTTCCGAGCGGCAACGCCTTCGCCATCGACCACGTCCAGTGTGTCGGGGGCGAGAACTTCTTGAAGATCTGGTCGCACCTCGACGGCCGTGAGAGCGTCGACTGCTACGCGAACGCAGGAAAGACCGACTTCGGCGGGTGGTGGGTCGACCGGATCTCCACGGGCAACAACGACCTGATCTACTACGACGCCAACGGTGACTCGGTGAAGATCGAGCGCTGGCACGACATCACTTTCCCAAACCGCGCGCCAAAGGTCGTCGCCATCCAGATCCTGTGAGCTGACATCCGGTTGCCCCAGGAATGGCGGCCCGTCACGCCCGCAAGGTCGTGACGGGCATCGGCATGTGTCAGTGTCAGCGCAGCGCAACGCTTCCGCCTGGGCGAATGAGGTAGGGCTCCGGCGAAGGGCGCACCGTGCGCCCGGTGACGAAGTCGGCGGCGAGGACCGTCTGCCAAACGGCGGCCCGCTGGCTCGAACTCATCCTTGAGGTGGCCCCAGGTCCTGCAGAGGGCCGCACCGAAGTGGCGGCTCCCCTGGGCGAGTGGCCTGACGTCGTAGATGCCGCCCGACGAAATCTGCCCGGACGTCGCGGCTCGTTCATGTCCCTGCGTTCGGAGTCGGGGTGGGGCGTTGCTCGACGACGCCTTCGGCCGGGATGCCGCGCCAGCTGGTCCCAGGTGCGAGGTGCTCACCCTTCATGAGCAACGACAGTGCGCCGAGCCGGACGTCCTCGCCCACGGATGAGTCGTAGAGCACCACGGAGCGTGTGCCGATGCTCGCGCCGCCTTCGACCGTGACCAGCGACATCTTCATGACGCGGTCTTCGAACAAGTGTGTTTGCAACGATACGCGGAGACCGATCGCGGCGTTGTCCCCGATGTCCACGAGGTCGAACTCCGTGAGAAATGTGGTGCCGATCCAGGTTCCTCTGCCGACACGCACCCCGAAGAGGCGAAGGATCACCGGCAGATACGGCGTCCCGATCAGGAAGCCCGCCCCGGCCGGTACCGCGGCCGCCTCGAAAAGGCCGGTGACGAACTCGGTACGACGCACGAACAGACTCCACAGAGGCTCGACCCGGGGACGGTAGACGCCGACGACCAGGCGCTTGACCGCCGCGCAGTACGTAATGACCACGAGGCTCGCGAGCATTACGAGAACTGGCGTCGCGAGCACGGGCACCAGCAGGCCCGTTCGGCTGGTCAGCCCGGACAGCGCCAGGAGGTACAGGTAGGCGCTCAGGGCCAGCACTGACGCAGGCATCGTGATGCGGAAGAACTCGATGCCCAGGCGTTGGAGCACCGCCTTTCGAGTCGGCCGGAACGTCAGCTCCTCGGGGAATGAGCCGCTGCTCTGCCGCACAGGCAGACGCATCGCAGGCGATCCCAGCCACGTAGTGCCGTCGGTTACGTCATCCTGCGGCGGCACCGTGCTCACTCCGACCAGGGACCCCGGTCCGGTCCGTGTTCCCGAGAGCAGGAGCGCGGAATTGCCGACGAACGCGCGCCGCCCGACCTCGGTGGGGCCGAACGCGACCTGACCGGCCGCGAATGTGGCAGCTCCGACGTTGGCCAGGTCCGCAACGAAGCTGCCTTCGTGGAGGGTGAGCAGGTCGGGGTCGATGTGCGAGACGGTGGAGACCTCCGCGCTCCGGCCGATCCGGGCGCCGAGCAGCTTCAGCCAGGGCACGGTGTAGAGAGTGGCGTACAGCGAGTTGGTGAAGGTGAGGCTGATCTCCAGTAGTTTGTCCGACACCCATTTGCGTACGCCGAGCGAGGAGCGCACCGGATAGATGCCGACCGGCGCTTGCAGCAGGGTCAGGCGCTTGCCGATGGCGACCACGCAGCAGACGGTGAGCACGAACAACGGACCGGACAGCGCGGTGGCGACGATGCCGCCCTTGGTGCCCCAGTTCAGCACCGCCCACCAGAACAGCACGATCTCTGGGAGGGTCGTTGCCAGTGCGGCGGTCTCCAGCAGCACCAGGCCGACGATCGCGGCGGTGAGATGGCGCGGTCGCCATCCGTCCGTGTCACCGTGGGCACGCAGCATGGTCTCGACGTCGAGAGACAGAGCCTGCACGGGGTGCGGTGGCGATCCGGCCCAGCGCGCCCCGGCGGGAACCACCTCATCCTGGCCGATCACGGACTGTTCGCCGAGCCCGGAGCCGGCTCCCATTCGTGCGCCAGGTTCGAGGACCGCGTTGGCCCCCACGAAGGCGTGCGGCCCGATCTCGATCGGCGCGACCGTGACCCAGCCGTCCGATACCTGCCACGGATTTACGGAGACTCCATAGCCGACCGAGGTGTCGCCGCCGACGCGCAGCATGGCCGGCAGCGTGATCGTGCTGGTGGCGATGGTGGTGCGTGGTCCGATGCGCGCCCCGAGCAGCCGCAGGTAGACGCCCATCATGGGGGAGCCGCTGAGCACCGGCAGCGGGGCGAAGCTGAGCAGCAGATTCACCGTCCAGAGTCGTAAGTAGACCCGGCCCCACAAGCGGTGGCGGCCCGGCCTGATACCCGCCGACAGCGGTCGGACGAGGGCGACCGGTACGAGCCAGCGCACGCCCACATAGCTGAGATACGCACCGGCCGTCGTCTGCACCGATGCCCAGACCGAGATCTGGCCACCGTGTCGGCTGTACACGTACGCCACCGGCAGGCCGAGCACAAGCAGCGTCAGGTAGATACCCCCCGCCTGCGCAGCTCCGGCAGCGGCGATCCGGCCGGTGCGATGGCGGATCGGCTTCGGGCGGGGTGGAGCGGCTTGCCGTCCCTTACCGGACGTGGCGCTCAATCGGACCGCGAGGCCGCGTACGGTCGGATACGTGTAGAGGTCACGCAGCGTGGTGCTCGCGCCGATGTCCCGGTCACGCAAGACCGATACGACCTTGGCCGCCAGGAGTGAATGACCTCCGAGGTCGGTGAAGAAGTCCGCCTCGACCGACAGCGCCTCGGGCTCAATCCCGAGTACCTCCGCCCAGGCGTCGCGTACCTGCTTCTCCAACTCGCCCTCAGCTGCGACCAGTCGGCCGCCGCTCGCCAGCCGTCGGCCGGTCGGTGCGGGCAGCCGTTTACGGTCCACCTTGCCGCTGGCCATGAAGGGAAGGCTGGGAAGGACGTCCAGAAAGGACGGCACCATGTACGCGGGCAGTCTGGACCGCAAGTGCTTGTGCAGCCTGGCGACCAGGGTGTTCTCTTCTTCCGCGCGGCCTGAGGCGCGGACCACGTAGGCGCACAGTTCACCGCTGTCCACGGCCCCTGTGCCGCCGCCCCTGCCGCCGCCCGGAGCGGCTGTCAGCGTGGTGACTGCCTCAGCCACGCCAGGATCTTCCAGCAGGACGCTGTCGATCTCGCCGAGATCCACCCGGTATCCCCGGATCTTCACCTCCTCGTCGGCCCGGCCCAGGAACTCGACCTCGCCGTCCGGGGTCACCCGGCCGAGGTCCCCGGTGCGGTAGAGCCTGCTGCCCCGCGGCGCCAGCGGGTGCTCGATGAACCGGACGGCCGTCAACTCCGGCCGTCCGATGTAGCCACGGGCGACGCCGGGGCCACCGATACAGATCTCACCCACCTCACCATCGGCCACACGCCGCAACTGCTCGTCGAGGAGCACCACCGAACAGGTCGGCAGCGGCCTTCCGATCGTCACCACCCGGCCCGGCCTCAGTTCCGCCCAGGTCGCGGTGACGGTGGCCTCGGTAGGGCCGTAGGTGTTGAGCATGCGCCGTCCCGGTCTGCTCCACCGCTCGACAAGCTGAGCGGGACAGGGTTCACCGCCGACGACAACGGTGCGGATGTGCGGCAGCTCCCGTGGGATCGTCTCAAGCAGCGTCGGTACGCAGTACAGAACCGTGATCCGCCGGTCATCGAGGAAATCGCCGAGTTCCGCGCCGAAATAGCCGGAACCAGCCGGACCTGCGACGAGAGTGGCACCGACCGACCACGTCGGCCAGATCTCCTCGATGGAGAAGTCGAAGGAGACGGTCATTCCCTGATACACGCGGTCGTCGTGCCGCACGTCGTAGACCCGGGGAACGACATCAAGAAAGTTGCAGATGCTCGACTGGGCGACCTCCACTCCCTTGGGCCTGCCACTCGACCCAGAGGTGTACATGATGTACGCGACGGGGTCACTGTCCCGCGTACCGGGCTCGGGCGGGTCCGGTAGCGGCCTGGCAGTGGGCATGACGGCAAGTTCACCGGCGTACTCGTCCAACTCGACCACCCGGCACGTGAGACCGGACGAGGCCCGGGCGAGAGAGGACGTGGTCAGCACCAGGTCCACAGCTGCGTCTTTCGCGATGTACGCGAGTCGGTCCGGAGGCGATGCCGGATCGACCGGCACGAGCACCGCACCGGCCTTTCCCACCCCGAGCAGCGACACGTACACCTCTACCGACCGCGGCAGCATGAGCGCGACCCGGGCGCCGCGGCCAACCCCCAGGCCACGGAGAAAGTGAGCGAGCTGGTTGGCACGTGCCTCGACTTCGGCATAGGCCAGTACGTGGTGGTCGCACTCAAGTGCCGTGGCCGACGGAGCACGGTCACAGGCGGATTCGAAGACGTGGTGCAAGCGCCGGTGCGCCTCTCCCGGCGTCGCGCCCGGAACAGCGAGCATCTTCGTGCATCCCGTTCTGTATCGATATCGGTGTGCGGGTCAGGACCGCTGAGCCGGGAACCCCCGGTCCCCCACTCCCCCCGATCGCCGTCACGGCATCCCTTGGACCGGCCGGCAAATGGGGTGCGGCTTCGCGGGGCTCGGTGGCCTCGGAATCATCCAGCCCACGTCCCGCCGGGTACCGCAGACGCTGGGCGGGGTGAGTACGCCGTCTGTGACGATAGACCTTGACGTTGGCCATGCCGTGTCATCACAGATGACGGCCGCTGTGTCGTTGGCCTGAAGGAGGGACGCGAGCCTGAGGGATTCTTCCGGCCTGGCCGTGACGGCTTGGGTCACCTCTTCACCATCATCGACACCGGGATGACGGTCTCAACGACGCCTTTGGTAAGATGCCTTTCGGGACAGCTGGCCTTGTTCGCGAACACGCTCAACAGGTCCTGCTTTCGGCCGTGTCTCGGCCGCCCCCCGCCGAGAGCCGGATCACATACGTTCCGCCTCGCCGTCTGTTCGCGGCCGTCGGCTGTACATTCGAAGTAATGCGCCGATGGCTGTCCATGCCTGATGCACCGAGCCCAAAGCCCCAGATGACCAGGGCGGCTCCACGAACAGCGGCTCCAGACGCCCGGCAGGTGGGCCTGCGCCGAATAGCGGGGCGGCCCAGACACAACTGCCGGACATCCGGCGATCAGCCCACTCTCAAACCTGGAAGGCATGACACAGTACTCAGACGTCACAGCTCCTGCGATAGACGCCCCGGCCCCCGTGCGTGACAGCGGAAAGGCACCGGCGGGCCGTCTGATCGGGCTGGACCTGGCCCGCGGACTCGCGGTATTCGGCATGTACGCGGCTCATGTGGGACCCGACCCTGACCAGGGCGGTGTGATCGGCTTCCTGATGGAGCTGGCCCACGGCAGGTCCTCCGCTCTCTTCGCCTTCCTGGCGGGCTTCGCCGTCGTCCTCATCACCGGGCGCGTGACGCCGAAGACGGGCCAGGCCGGGCGCCAGGCAGTAGCCAAGGTAGTGATCCGGGCCGTGATCCTTCTGGCCCTGGGCACCGCGCTGACCATGACCAGCATCCCGGTCGACGTTATCCTCGCCTTCTACGGCCTGTACTTCCTGCTCGTACTACCGCTGTACCGGCTCGGCGCCCGCCCCCTGGCGGCGATCGCCGTGGGAACGGCCCTCGTCCTGCCCCAGGTGCTCTACGTAATACAGCAGGCGATCGGCGACAGCGGCGTCCCCTCACCCGGACAGCCCGACGGCATCATCTCGCTGCTCTTCACCGGCAGCTACCCGGCCCTGACCTGGATCCCATTCGTCATCGCCGGCATGGCCGTGGCCCGCCTGGACCTGGCTGCCACCGCCGTCCGGACACGCCTGGCCCTCACGGGTGCCGCCCTCATGATCACCGGCTACGGAGGCTCCTGGCTGGCACTGCACGTCATTCCTGGCGCCGCCAACGCCATCGGCCCGGACGGGACAAGCGCGTGGTGGTCCGACATCGCAGGCTATCCGTCCGGTGACACCCCCGCCTGGCTGCTGGCTGCCTCCCCGCACAGTGAGACCACTCTGTCGATCCTGGGCAACACCGGTGTGGCGATCATGGTCGTGACCGTGTGTCTGGCCGCGACGGACGCCTTCCCGCGGCTCCAGTCCCTGGCCCGGCCGGTCATCGCAGTCGGTACCATGTCGCTGACCGCGTACGTCTTCCACCTCATCGGCATCCGCTTCCTGGCCATCGAGGAAGTACCTGGATCGCCGCTGTATGTCCTACTTGGTTTCATCGCAGCCGCCATGGTGTTCGCGACCGTCTGGTTGCGCTTCCAGCAGCGCGGACCACTGGAATGGCTGATGACCAAGGCGACGGGCCTGGCCCGGCACATCCACTGAGCGCAGTACCGGCCGGACCGTCACACCGCCCCCAGCGGCGACTCCCGACGGCGGCTCGGCCGCCGGGAGCTCCACCCACAGGCCGCCGGACTGCCGGGCCGTGCGGTGCTCCAGCAGGCTGCCGATGACCTCGTCGGCCGGGCGGTGGCGAGGCTGCGGGTGACCGCGGGCCCGCCGGTTACGCGCTGCCGTCGGCGGCGCGGCTTGCCAGGTACTCGGTGAGGCCCGTCCCGGTGAGCGGGTAGTAGTCGGACAACCGCCCTCCCTCGTCGAGGCGCCGACGCGCGAACGCCTCGCGGTCCTGGTGCAGCAGCGAGTCCTCGGCCAAGGGGACGGCCTTCTCCTGCGGCACGACGACAGCCCCGTCCTCATCGGCGACGATGAGGTCCCCGGGCGTCACCAACGCGCCTCCGACACCCACCGGAACGTTGAAGGCCGACGGGAAGAGCTCCGTCTGCGAGGCGTAGTGCGGGGTCACTCCGGTGCACCAGACGGGCACACCGAGCGCGCGGATCCGTGCCGCGTCCCGCACCCGCCCGTCCACCACGATGCCGACGCCGCCGCGCAGTTTGAAATAGCGCACCAGCATGTCGCCGAGGCAGCCCGTGAAGTGGCTCGCGTGCGCGGATACCACCAGCACGTCACCGGGCTGCACGGACTCCAGGACGCCCCACAGCGCCGTCTTGCGCTCGGCATCCTCCTGGTCGGCGCCGGAGAAGACGTCCTCGCGCTGCGGAAGGAACTGCAGGGTCACGGCGCCGCCGGTGACCTTGACGTCCGGCTCTCGGTGCAACGGCACGGGACCGTCGATGAAGGTCCGTGTGATGCCCATCTGATGCAGCTTCGCGCAGGCCGTCGCCGCGCTCACGTCCGTGAGGGCCTCCACCATGCGCGCGGTCGGCCGCTTGAAGGACGCGGTGTGGACCGGCGCCAGCATCGAGTCGTAGGTCTGCGCCTCCCCCATCGACGGCGCTCCTTGATCCCCGGTCGGGTTCATTCACATGCCTCTCCGCGCGCTCCGTCGCACGCACCACCAGTGACATTTATCGCCTATCGATGGTAGATAACAGCCGATCGATAAGGACTGTCAACCGCGACAGGAGAGTTCAGTGCCCACAGCATCCATCGGGTGGTTCGAGGCCGCGCGCTTCGGATTGTTCGTCCACTTCGGCCTGTACAGCCTCGCGGCCAGGCACGAGTGGGTGCGCAGCCGGGAGGCCATGTCGCAGGAGGATTACGACCGTTACCTGGAACGGTTCGACCCGGACCTGTTCGACGCGCGTGAGCTGGCACGGGCGGCCCGGGAGGCCGGCATGCGCTACGCCGTGCTGAGCGCCAAGCACCACGACGGCTTCTGCCTCTTCGACTCGTCGCTGACCGACTACACCTCGGTGCGGGCGACGGGCCGGGACCTGGTGGCCGAGTTCGCCGAGGCGATGCGCGCCGAGGGTCTGCACGTCGGCCTCTACTACTCCCTGCTCGACTGGCACCACCCGGACTTCACTGTCGACCGCTATCACCCGCTGCGCGGGACGCCGGCCGAGCAGGAGCCACGGGACATGGAGCGCTACCGCGCGTACCTGCGCGGCCAGGTACGCGAACTGCTCACCGGCTACGGGCCGATCGACCTGCTCTTCTTCGACTTCACCTATCCCGACAAGGGACCGGCCGAGTGGGGAGCACAGGAGCTGATGGCCACGGTCCGCGAGCTGCAGCCGGACATTCTCGTCAACGACCGGCTCGGGATTCCCGGTGACTATGTGACACCCGAGCAGTATCAGCCCGACCGGCCGTTGGAGCGGGACGGCGCCCCGGTGATGTGGGAGGCCTGCCACACGCTCAACGGCTCGTGGGGCTACGACCGGGACAACCACGAGTACAAGGACCCCGCGATGCTGGTCAGGATGCTGGTGCAGTCCGTCGCGTGCGGGGGCAACATGCTGCTCAATGTCGGGCCCACCGGCCGCGGTGCGCTGGATCCGCGGGCCCGGGGCACGCTGGCCGCCATCGCCGACTGGACGGCCCTGCACGAGCGGGCCGTCTGCGATGCCGGACCGAGCACCTTCGAGGCACCCGCGAATGCCCTCTACACCCAGGCCGGGCGCCGGCTGTATCTGCATCTGCTCGCGTGGCCGCTCAAGCAGATCCACCTGCCCGGTCTCGCCGGGCGGGTGCGCTACGCCCAACTGTTGCACGACGGTTCGGAGATCCGTTTCCAGCAGTTGGACGGCACGCAACACGAGCACAACAATCTGGCGCCGCCCAGCCAGGCGGCGGGCACGCTCACGCTGACCGTGCCGATCGCCCGGCCCGATGTGCTGCTTCCGGTGATCGAGCTCGAACTCCTCGGGGATGAGTGATCCCATGACCGGGCCCGGCACGAGCGGCTGGCTCCAGAGGGTTGCCGCAGCACTCTTGAAACATTCGGGGTGACCCACATAGCATCAGTAATCGATAGACGATAGCGATGGGGGTGACGACCGATGCGACTCCTTCGGGAGCGGCAGGCTGTCGCCACGTCACCGAACACGCTGCCGCGAGAGCGGCGGGCCCGCACCGATGCGCCCCCCTGTCGCGTGCCGCTCTCGGGGAACCACGGCGCGGTCGGCGCTTCGCCGCCGATCGCGTTCTCGCCCGTCCGGCGCCGCGTGGCCGATGCTCCGCGGAGGTCGGCATCTGTACCGAAAACGGGCAGGGCCGAATTCCTGACCAGGAAAAAGCCACCGAAAACCCACGAGACACCCTCACTGCGTCACCCGAGCGGGCGAATGCGGAAACCGGTGGGAGCAGACAGCTCCGTCCACAAAATGAGGCGGGGCACACATGCCCGATATCACCAGAACTCCAGGCATGGAAATCATCTTCTACATCGGTGATGTCGGAAATGCGTGGACGTCACATCGGGAATCACAATTTCCGACGAACCAGCACTTGATCTGCGGTTGCGTCAAACGGTGCAACGTGCCGATCTCCGCGCGCCCACTGGTGGGGTCGCCAATTTCTTTTACTTCTTGACCTCCTTTTACTTATTGACCTCGCCGAAACGCCTGTGCTTCGATCTCGACAATCGATTATTCATTGACAACACAAGGAGCGTGTCCCGAATGAGAAAAATGTGGCGCCGCGCCTGCGCACTCGCAGTGGCTCCGATGGTGATGGCGTCGGCCGCCGCCTGCGGTGGCAACGACTCCGAAGATGCCGCGGGAAAGACGACCCTCCGCGTCATCGTCAACATCACCCCCAATCTGACCGAGAAATACTGGTCCGGGCTCTTCGCCCGGTACGAAAAGAGCCACCCCGATGTGAAGGTGAAGCTGGAGCTGACGGGCACGATCTCGGCCGACGCAAAGCTGACGCAGGACTTGGCAGCGGGCGACCCGCCCGACATCGCCCAGCAGATCAAGCTGACCACGGAGAACGCCTCCCTGTTCACCGACCTGTCGGACCAGCCGTGGGCGAAGGAAACCCCGCTGGTCGACCAGTACGCCCTCGACGGCAAGCGGTACATGGTCGGCGTGGGTGAGCAGATCCAGTCGCTCGTCTTCTACAACAAGGCCGCCTTCACCAAGGTAGGGGTCGACGCGACGAAGATCCAGACCATGGACCAGTTCACCACCGCGATGGGCAAGCTGAAGTCCGCGGGCTACAAGCCGCTGCAGACAGCCGGCCAGTGGGTGACGGGCTCGCAGTTCTCGATGATGGCCGACGCCGGTGTCCTCACCGAGGACCCGAAGTGGACGGTCAAGCGCAACGAGGGCAAGGTCTCCTTCACCGACAGCGGCTACGTGCGCTACCTGGAGCACTACAAGAGCTGGATCGACTCCGGCTACCTGGACAAGAGCGCCCTGGGCCTGACCTACGCGGACGGCCAGACCGCGTTCCTCAACGGCGAGTCCGCGATGTACATCATGGGCTCGTTCTTCGTTCCCGCCGCGGACGCCGCGAAGAAGAGCGACGACATCGGCGTGTTCACCATGCCGACCGACGGCGCGTACCCCTCCGGCCAGTTCGGCAACATCTCCAACCCGTATGTCGTGGTCAACAAGTCACGGCACAAGGCCGAGGCGATCGAGTTCGTCAAGTGGCTGGTCACCGACCGGGAGGCCATCAAGAGCCAGCTCGCCGCCGACGGCAATCTGCGGGGCGGCTTCAGCTATCCGATGTCCAGCCTCGGCACCGAGGTGCAGAAGGTCCTGGACAAAGCGCCGTCGGTGCTTGTCAAGTCCGGGCCCAGCCAGCCGATCGCCGGGTTCAGTGACGAGCTCAACAAGCAGATCCAGTCCCTGTACACGGGCGCGTCCGCGAAGGATGCCGCGGGCGGATTGGACAAGTGGTGGAACTCGCAGAGCTGACACGGCGGGGGCGGTCCGGCACCGCCCCCACCCGGGCGGGGCGTGAGGTGGACCGCCGGCGTGCGCGGTTTCGGGAGGCAGCCGTCTCCCTGGGCCTGATGGGACCTGCCGTGGTGCTCTACACGGTGATGACCGTCGTGCCCGTGGGCGTCGCGGTGTATCTCAGTCTGACGAACTGGGACGGGTTCTCCTCGGCCGAGTTCATCGGGCTCGACAACTACCGGCACCTGTTCGACGACCCCAGCTCGACCGATTCCTGGTACGTGACCGCCCTCATCGCCGCCGTGGGCACGCTGCTCATGGTGGGCCTGGGACTGGCCTACGCACTGGTCCTCAAGGGGCGGTCGCGGTCCAACTCGTTCTTCCGTGCGGTGGCCTACTTCCCGCACGTGATCAGCGCCCTGATCCTCGGATACCTGTGGGCGGCGATCCTCGGCACCAACGGTGCCATCAACAACACGCTCGCCAGGTTCGGTATCGAGCCGGTCGGGTTCCTCTTCGACGAGCAGTTCGCACTCATCACACTGATCGGTGTGATCGTCTGGGCCGGGTTCGGGTTCAACGTCGTGCTGTTCGTGGCCGCCCTGCAGACGGTGCCGGCCGAACTGCTGGAGGCCGCCGCGATCGACGGCGCCACCAGGCGCCAGACAAACCTGCGGGTGGTGATCCCGATGATCGCGCCGGTGGTGACCGTGGCGACCGTGCTGAACCTGGTCGGTCTGATCCGTGCCTACGACATCGTGGTGAGCCTCACCGGCGGTGGGCCCGCCGGCTCGACGCAGACGTTCTCGTACCTCATTCTCGCCCGGTCCTTCGAGGGCACCAAAGTCGGTTACGCAACCGCTCAGGCGGTCTTCCTGATGGTCGTGTCCGCCGCGTTGGCCCTCATCGTGACGGCGCTGCGCAACCGACAAGATCAAGCTGCGACAGGATAGGAGCCGGTGGTGGTGGCACTAGAGGCGGAAATCCGCGACGAGCGCACACAGTCGCCGGATCCCGACGACGCTCCCCCGGGCACGGAACAACGGGAGTCGCGCTCGGTCGTGCGCTGGGCGATGCTGGCGCTGCTGTTCGTGGTCATGATCGTGCCGGTCTACCTGCTCCTGGTGAACGCGTTCAAGTCGCAGGACGACATCCTCAACAACCCGTTCTCGCTGCCGCTGGGCGGTCTGACGCTGGAGCACCTGTCCGCCGCCGTCAACAGCCCCCAGTACAACGTCATCGGCGGCTACGGGTTCACGCTGTTCCTCGTCGTGATCGTGGACGTGCTGTGCATCGTGCTCGCAGGACCGGCTGCCTACGCGATCGCACGCAGCCTCAAACGGCGCACACAGCTGGTGCTGCTGTACTTCCTGGCCGGCACCTTCATCCCCGGCGCGGCCGTGATCATCCCGGTGATCTACGTGCTCCGTGAGATCGGGCTTGCGAACACCGTGACCGGTCTGGTCGCGCACGACGTGGCGTCGACCCTGCCAGTGAGCATCTTCCTGTTCGTCGGCTTCATCCGAACCATCCCGGTGGACATCGACCACGCGGCAACGATCGACGGCGCGGGCAGGCACCGGACCTTCTGGACGATCATCTTCCCGCTGATGCGCCCGGCGGTCGTCACCGTGCTGATTCTCAACTCGATCGGGATCTGGAACGACTTCATCAGCCCGCAGATCCTGCTCAGCCCGTCCTCGGGGCACTACACGGTGACGACGGCCATCTACGCCGGGATCAGCCAGTACTCGACGGACCTGACGAAGGTGTTCCCCAACCTTCTGCTCGCAATCGCTCCCGTGATCATCTTCTTCATCTACATGCAGCGCCACATCATCAGCGGCCTCACGGTCGGTGCGGTGAAGGGATGATCCGGGCGAACCGGTTCCATCCATCCAGCAAAGGAGAGAGGACAATGGAGTGCTGACGAAACGGTTGTCACTGCCCCTCCGCGGGCTGTGGCCCGCAGCCGCCGTGCTGGCGTCCATGTGCGTGGTGACGTCCGCCGTCCCGGCCGACGCCCATCCGGCCGGGGCCAAGGACGGCCGTACCTATTACGTCGCACCATGGGGGCGGGACACGGCCGGTGGCCGCACGCTCCTGACGCCCTTCCGGAGCATCCAGGAGTGCGCCGACACCGCGGCTCCCGGGGACACCTGCGTGATCGCGTCCGGCACATACGAGGAGACGGTCGTGCCGGCCCGTTCGGGCACGGCGGAGAAGCCGATCACCTACCGCGCCGCCAAGGGCGCCAAGGTGACGCTGAGCGGTGCCACACGGGTCCGGGGATGGTCGCCGGTCACCGGCGGCGACGTCGCCGAGATCGGCAAGACCGACCCCTACGCGCTGAATTCGGCGTTCAGCGAAGCCGTAGCGGCGGGCCGGGTCTACAGCACGGACGTCGACCTCGGATCCGACGTGACCACGGTGCAGGTCTTCACGGACAAGAAGATGGGCATCGAGGCCCAGTGGCCCTATCCCGGCCTCGACCTGCTCGACCCGGAGCTCCAGTACGCCGGTGCGGGCAGTGCGGGCGCCACGATCGCCGACGCGGATCTGACCCGCCCGGCGGGGTACTGGAACGGCGCGCGTGCGCTGACGAGCTACTGGTACGTCTCCGCCACGACCACCGTGAAGAACTCCGGCGTCGGAACGGTGGAACTGGACGCGGCGCCGCCGTGCGTCCACAAGGTCGTGCCGAAGGACACCCGATACTCGCTCTCCGGCAAGATCGGGGAGCTCTCGAACCCCGGCGAGTGGTTCTACGACCCGGACGCGAAACGGCTGTACGTGTACAGCACGGACAATCCCGCTCTGCACCGGATCGAGGCGAAGACCAGGCCGCTGGCGTTCGACCTGAAAAACACCAGCCACACCACGGTCGAGGGCATAGACCTGTTCGCCTCGACGATCAGGACCGGCCCGTCCAGCACGAACGTGACCCTGGACGGCATCACCGGCACGTACCTGTCGCACTACACCGACATCACCCGCGGCACCACCGACTGCGGCAGCTCCGTGACCCGCGGTGTCGGTGACACCGGCATCGTGATCGACGGAACGCACAACAAGATCGTCAACAGCGATCTCTCGCTGAGCGCCGGCAACGGGATCGCGCTGCGCGGGCAGAACAACACCGCCACGGACAACGTGATCCATGATGTCGACTACCTGGGTACGTACGCTGCCGGCATCGCCGTGCAGGGCAACAGCCAGACGGTCATGCACAACACCATCTACAGGGTCGGCCGCAGCGGGATCAACCTTCAGTGGGGCACCACCGAGGGCCTCGCACCGGGGCCGGACCGGATAGCCCACAACGACATCTCCCAGTACGCCCGGCTGAGCCTCGACACCGCCGGGATCTACACCTGCTGCAGCGCCGACATGATGGGGTCCTCGATCGACCACAACCTGTTGCACGACGGCACGCCCACCCCGGGCGTCACCCCGTTCGCAGTGGCCGGTGTCTACGCGGACAACGGGCAGAGCGACCTCGTGATCGCGAACAACGTGGGCTGGAACAACCTTGAAGGGACGGTGATGCTGAACGGCCTCGGCACCGGATCGCACGACAACCTCGTGTACAACAACACCGGTGGCATGACGTTGTTCTACGTCAAGGAACCGGGGCAGTCCACCGGTACCAAGATCTACAACAACATCGGCGCGATCCGGGGCCTGGCCGGTGCCACCGACGGCGGACTGGTGCTGTCGAACAACCTGCCCGCGGAGACGGATCCGCTGTTCGTCGACGCGGCGCAGCGCGACTACCGGCTGTCCGAGGGTTCCCCTGCGCGCAACCAGGCGATACCACTGCCAGGCATCAATGACGGGTCGACCGACGCGACCCCGAGCCTCGGCGCCTTCCAGTACGGTGCGCCGAAGTGGACGGCGGGCGCCCGCCGGTAGCAGCTGAGCAGCAGGAAGTGGGGCCCGAGCCGGATGTCCGGCTCGGGCCCCTCACGCTCGGCCGTGCCTCCCCGGGGCCACCGGCCTTCGTCGACCGGGGAGGCAGCGAACGGGCCGGGGTACCACGCGGCACTATTTTCTCTTCCTGGCCGCGGGAGCCTTCCGCGGCTTCTTCGCCGCGCGTGCGTCGGGCACCGGTCCTCGCCCGGCCGCATGGTCGGCGAACGCAGCGGCCGCCACGTCGGCGTCGCCGGCACGCAGCAGGCTCACGAGGCGGCCGTGCTCGTCGGCCATCGCGTGCCGGTCGCCCTCGAAGAGCGGGTCGGAGATGGCGCGCAGCGCACGCAGACTCGGCTCGATGACCTCCCACATCCGGGCCAGGAAGGGGTTGCCGGCGATCTGGGCGACCCGGGTGTGGAACTCGATGTCGACGTCGCGGAACCGGCTGACGTCGTTGGCGGCAACGGCGTCGTGCATCTGCTCCACGAGCGCGTCGAGCTCACTCAGGTGTTCTTCGGTGATGCGCCCGGTGGCGAGTTGAGCCGCCAACCGCTCCAGCGGCTCCCGCACCTGGCGGGCGTACTCCGCGTCCTGCGAGGAGATCTCAATCACGAAGTGGCCACGGCGCGGGACGTGCATCAGCAGGCCCTCACGGGCCAGTTGCTTGACCGCCTCCCGCACCGGAGCCTGGCTCACTCCGAGGCGCCGCGCGATTTCCGATTCGACCACCCGCTCGTTCGGTGCGAGGTCGCCCTCCACAATGGCCGTGCGGAGCAACTCGTACACCTGGTCGGAGATCAGGGTTTTACGGAAGCGGTCCTTGTTGGTGGCCAGCGTGGTGACGAATCCAGCCGACGCTTTCGATGCCATGAATTCCCAATCCTGCGATGGAGGGAGAGCCGGTTGTGCCATGATACGCGCTCATCGTCTATCGATGGCGAGATCCCATGACGCGGCCCATCCCATCACGCGGTCCAATAAGCCGTGGAGATTCTCATTCCACGGTTTCCAGCTGCTTCGTCAGCCATTCCAGTTTGACGACCTCGTGCGCGGGTCCACCACCCTCGTGGTCGTTGAACGGATACACACTGATCTGCTTGTCCGCCTGGTCGACCTGGTGCTTTGAGCCGTAGTGGTTGAACGCGGCGTACACGGTCGAGGGCGGGCAGATGTGATCCATCAGCCCGACCGAGAACAAGGTCGGCGCGTTCGCCCTGCGTGCCAGCGTGACACCGTCGAAGTAGGACATCGTGCGGGCCACCGTGGCCGCGTGCTCCCGGTGCAGCTTCACGAACCGCGAGACCTCGACATAGGGCTGGTGGTCGGTGATCGTGGTGGCGCGCGGGAAATGGCACAGGAACGGCACATCCGGCATGACGGCGACGAGGTCCGGGACGAGACCCGCCGCGGCCAGCGCGATCCCGCCGCCCTGGCTGGTGCCGGTGACCACGACGCGCGCCGGGTCGACGGACGGATGCGTGCGGACCGCCTCGACGGCACGCACCGCGTCGGTGAACAGGCGGCGGTAGTAGTAGCGGTGCGGGTCGAGGACGCCACGTGTGAGGAAGCCGGCTGCCGCTATGTCGCCGGCGGCGGGGTCCGGGTCGGGGGTCTCGGCACCCTGACCGCGGGTGTCCATGATGAAGTGTGCGTACCCCGCGCACGCCCACAGCCGCTTCTCGTGCGGGGCACCGCGGCCGCTTCCGTAGCCCAGGTACTCCACGACGGCCGGCAGCGGCCCGGTGCGGGTCACGGGCAGTTGCAGCCAGCCGCGGACCGGATGCCCGCCGTAGCCCGCGAAGGTCACGTCGAAGGTGTCGATCGTGGCCAGTCCGTTGTGCACCGGCTCGAACGTCGCGGCGAGCTCGAAGTCCCCCTGCTGCGCGAGGGTCTGTCGCCAGAACTCGTCGAAGTCGGCCGGCTCGGCCAGGGTGGGGCGATACCTCTCCAGCTCGTCCTGGGGCAGGTCGAAGAAAGCCATCTCGGGTCTCCACGGAGGTCGGGGCCGACTCGGCCGGTAAAAGGCGACCACTTATCGCCTATCGATGATCACATGAATCGAAGCAGGGCACTCTCAGCACTGTCAACCACACAGTCCGTACACGCGTTCGGCGGTGGTGCGCAGCACACATTCCTGCTGACCGGCGGGGAGATGGGCCAGTCCGAGCCACGCCACCGCCAGTGAATCGCCCCGGGAGCCCCGAGGCAGGCAGATCGGCCAGTCGGAGCCCATGAGGCAGCGGTCCGGGCCGAAGGAGTCCACCACGTGCCGCACCAGACGTGCCACCCGGTCAGCCGGGACCCCGTGCTGCTGGGTGAGCAGACCGGAGATCTTCACGACCACGTCGGGCGTCGCGGCCGCGCGCTCCACGTCCCGGTACCAATCCCCGAGATCCCCTTTGAGGTTGGGGGGATTGCCGAGATGGTCGACGACCACGGTCAGGCCAGGATGCCGGGCGGCCGCCTCGGCCGCGGCCCGCAGGGCGCCGGTACCGAGGTTGAGTTCGAGCACCACACCGGCCTCGGCCAGCACCGGGACGAGCGCGCGGGCCGGCGGCGGCGTGTCCGCCCAGGCCGGTCCGCCCAGACGCATCCCGTTGGGCCGTGTGTCGCCCAGGCCGTCCAGGAGCCCCCGGAAGCGATCCGGACCCGCCTCCCCGTGGACGTGCAGGTTCGCCACGTATCCAGCGACGAGATCAGGCCGGCGCAGGCGCAGGTCGCGCAGGGCGAGCGTCTCGCCGGTATCGCCGCGGGACGCCTCGACCAGGACGGTTCCGGTCAGGCCGAGGTCGGCACCCGCGTCCTCCAGATCACCGGAGGAGAAGGACCGGTGGTGCACGGAATCCGGACGGATCCAGGGGAACCCCTCCCCCGGGTTCCACAGATGCGCATGACAGTCGATCACGGACGACTTCCTTTCCGGAGGCGCTGCCGAGTATTGACACGTCGGCCCCCGCCAGTGAGTCTAGCCATCGGTAATCGATGGGCGATTGTGAGGGGCCGGGTGTTCTTGATGCTCATAACCGGGCAAATCTGCGGAATGTCCGCGGCAGGAGTGGCGCACCGATGACGACCACCGCCGACGCCGCACATGTGCCGCAAGTGCGTGCGACCCGCCGTGTCACTGATGTTCCCCGGTGGGCCGCCCTCGAACGGGAGCTGTTCGCCGTCCAGGACAAGGCGTGGCGTGTCTTCGCCGACCGCTACACCGAGCGCGACGGCCGCCTCGTCTTCCGCGGCGGACTGGGAGAGGGGCTCGACGGCCGCGACGGCGTGGACGACTTCTACGAGCCGTTCTTCAACTGGCCGACGCTCTATCTGCTGGGCGGCAGCGCGGATCTGCTGACCGCGGCACGGCGGCACTGGCACGGAGTCTCCGAGCAGCTCACGGAGATGGGCATGCTGGAGAGCGGCCTGGAGCGCGGCTACGACTGGTTCCACCAGGGCGAGGGGCTGCTCCTCTTCTACGGCCTGTGCCTCGCCGACCCCGGCGACACACAACTGCGGGAAATGGCCGGCCGCTTCGCCGACTTCTATCTGCCGGGCGGTCCCAACTACGACGCCGAGCACCGCGTGATCCGTGCCCCGCACAACGGCTCCGCCGGCCCGCGCTGGGGCTTCAGTGACCACGACACGTACTTTCCGTGGAGCCTCGCCCTGCGCCCCTACGGGCTGCCGCTCGACGGGGTCGACGACATCACGTCCTTCGACGAGCTCGCCGCCTCCCCCGAGCGCGCCCGCGCCTACGGCCGGGCGATGTGGGACCGGATGGGCCGCGGTGACACCCTCGTGAACCTGGCCGCGACGGGGCTCGCCGCCAATGCGTACCTGTTCGGCGGGGACCAACGCTACGCGGACTGGGTGGCCGAGTACGTCGGCGTGTGGCGGGAGCGGCTCGCCGGGCACGACGTCGTACCCGACAACGCCGGGCTGCACGGCGAGGTGGGAGAGTATCTGGACGGCCGGTGGTACGGCGGCCACTACGGCTGGTCGTGGCCGCACGGGCTCTCGCCGGTCGGGAGCGCCACCCTCGTCGGAGCATCCAACGCGACGCTGCTCACCGGCGACCGGTCCTTCCTCGACCTGGCCCGCAACCCGCTGGACGCGGTGCTGCGCCAGGCCGAGCACCGGAGCGCCGACGAGATGGGAACCCTGGGCGAGCGCTGGGAACCGCATCTGCGGACGATGACCGAAGAGCGCACGCTCATGGTGCCCCAGCGGCACAACGACTCCGGCTGGTTCGACTTCACGATCATGCCCGGCCAACTTCCTTTGTCACTCTGGCATTTCAGCCGCGATGCGGTGGACCGGGAACGCATCGAGCAGCTGCGGGCCGGATCGAACTGGGACTGGACGGCAGTGCACACCCAGCGCATCAAGGACGAGGCCGGGCACGAGGAACCGTGGTACGAGTTCCTCCAGGGCCGCAATCCGGACTTCCCCGAGCGGATGCTGCGCAGCGCCATCGCCTCCTGCGCCGAACGGGTCGAGGCCATCGAGAACGACCCGGTGGATCCGGCCGTGGGCCCCGATGCGCTGGACATCCATCACTGGCAGCACCTCAATCCCGTGGTCACCGAGGCCCTGCTGCAACTGACCACCGGATCGCCGCAGGTGCTCTACAACGGCGGACTGGCCCAACTGCATCTGCGCTACCACGACGCCCTCGACCCACGGCCCGGACTGCCCCCGGACGTCGCGGCGCTCGTGTCCGACATCCGACCGGACCACACCGTGGTGGAGCTGGTCAACCTCGGCGGCACCGATCGCTCGGTGATCGTGCAGGCGGGTTCGTTCGCGGAACACCTCGTGCACACTGCCCGCGTCGACGACGGACCGGCGCAGGACGTCGGTGGACCGTACTGCCGGGTCGAGCTGCCCGGAGCCACACGGGTACGGCTGACGCTGACGATGACGTTGCGCGACGGCCGTCCGACGTACCGGTCCCCGTGGGAGGTGGCTCGATGACCGGCGCGCCGACGCACCGGGCCCCTTCACGGCTGCCCTTCGACCTGCCCCGGCTCGGGATCGGCACGGCGCCACTGGGCGGGTTGTTCCAGGAGGTGTCGGAACAGGACGCGGTCGCGACGCTGGAGGCCGCGGCAGTGGCCGGCATCACCTACTTCGACACCGCTCCGCGCTATGGGCACGGACAGGCCGAGGACCGTCTCGGCCGGCTGCTGGCCCCGGCCGGGATCGCCGAGCCGGTGATCTCCACGAAGACGGGGTGGCTGCTGCGGCCCGAGCCGGACGGCTCGCCGGGCACCGTGGAGACCGACTGGACGGAGCGCGGGATCCGTGCATCGCTGGAGTCGAGTCTGACGCGGCTGCAGCGGCAGTCGGTCGACATCCTGTACCTGCACGACCCGGACGACTACCCGGACGAGATCCGGCGTACGGCCTACCCGGCGGTACGCCGCCTCAAGGACGAGGGGCTGGTCCGGGCGATCGGATTCGGGATGAACCACGGCGAGCGCCTTGCCGCGTACGTGGCGGAGTTCGAGGTGGACGTCGTCCTCATCGCCGGCCGCTTCTCCCTGCTCGACCACGAGGCGTTGACGACCCTCCTGCCGCTGTGCGCGAAGGCCGGCACCGCCGTGGTCGTGGGCGGGGTCTTCAACACCGGTCTGCTCGCCGACCCGTCGCACGACGCCATGTTCAACTACCGACCGGTGCCTGCTCAGGCGCTGGCTCGCGCACAGCGGTGCCGCGAGATCTGCGCCGAGTCCGGGGTTCCGCTCGCCGCGGCCGCGATCCAGTTCCCGTACCTGCATGCCGCCGTCACATCGGTCGTGGTCGGCTGCCGGTCGGCGGCCGAGGTGACGGCGAACGCCGCGGCATCCCGGTTCCCGATCCCGGACCGGCTGTGGCAACGGCTCGCCGAGGAGGGTTTCGTGCCTCCGCAGTTGCTGACCGATTAGCCCGGACGGGCTCGGACCCGCCCCGGCCCATCCGTGGGCCGGGGCGGGAACGGGGGTCGGGGCGGCGCCCGGAACGGGGTCAGGCGAAGGTGATGTTCTCCGCCTGCGGACCCTTCTGGCCCTGGGTGATATCGAAGGTGACCGCCTGGCCCTCCTGGAGCTCACGGAAGCCGGTGGCGTTGATGTTGGAGTAGTGCGCGAAGACGTCCGGGCCCCCGCCGTCCTGCTGGATGAAACCGAAACCCTTTTCGGAGTTGAACCACTTCACGGTACCGCTGGCCATGCTCATGCCTCCCAGTCGAAACGGGATCCACACCGTGTGGTCCCGGAGGTGATCGTCCTGGCCCGTTGGCACTGCACAGCGAGAAGCCCGCGCCGGGGCGCGGGCAGATACTGCGAACCACGACATCTGAAAGGTGACGCTACACGCAGAAACCGTCCCTCACCAGAGAGCAACGACCGCTCGCTGCAGTTCGACGACACCGATCCCACTGCAGGGCGATCGTGCGGCATCCGCCCTTCGCGTACGGCTCGGGAGCCTCGCGTTTGTCGTGGACCGCAACGGTTGTGCTCCGAGTGCCGATCCTCCGGG
The DNA here is from genome assembly GCF_040297265.1 of Streptomyces sp. NPDC001832. Lineage (NCBI taxonomy): Bacteria > Bacillati > Actinomycetota > Actinomycetes > Kitasatosporales > Streptomycetaceae > Streptomyces > Streptomyces sp. NPDC001832. The sequence continues at coordinate 7,161 of NZ_JBEOYU010000033.1, read as the reverse complement.
CCTTCCATTCGAGTGTCCGGGCCGCCCGCGTTCTCGTTCCGGCACGAAACGCCAGCAAGACGGAGGTCGGCACTGTTCGGCCAACTCCTTTGATTGTGTACCTTGTTGATGCCGACGAGGAAAAGCAACGTGGCTTGCGGGGGACCTCATGGAGTTGGACAGTGCTGCGCCGAGCGACGCCGCTGTTGCGCGGGTCATGGACGTCGAGGGGCAGCCGGCCGGGGCTGGATTTCTTACGCGGCGGAACGAAGTGATCACCTGTGCGCATGTGGTGGCCATGGCGCTCGGCCTTCGCCGTGATGTGACCGATCGGCCCACCGGGCAACTATGGGTGGATTTCCCGCTGACCGAACCAGGTCTGCGGGTGGAGGCGCGGATCGAGTCCTGGACGCCGATCGGTGCCGACGGAAGCGGAGACATCGCTGTACTGCGGCTGCTCACCGACGCCCCGCCCAAAGCGCGGGTGGCGCGCCTGGTGGAGAACGTCGCGGGTCCCGATCGTCGTGTCCGTACGTTCGGGTTCCCGGACGGGTACGGCGACGGTACGTGGAGCGTCGGCTGGCTGCGTGGCCGGCAGGGCACCGGATGGCTCCAGTACGACACCGATCCGGCCAGCCAGCATCGCGTGGAGCGTGGTTTCTCCGGCGCACCGGTCTGGGACGTCGACGAGGGCGGCGTGGTCGGCATGGTCGTCGCGGTTGACAGCGGGTCGAGCGTCCGGACCGCGTATCTGATCCCGACGGAGAAGCTGCGCGAAAGCTGGTCCTCACTGAGCGAGGCGTCCCTGACGGCCTGCCCGTTCCGGTCCCTGGAACCCTTCCAGGAGCGGGACGCCCGGCTGTTCCACGGCCGGGACGAACCGGCCCGCCAAATCGTCGACCTGCTCGGACACGCTCCGGTAACCAGCTTGGTCGGCCCGTCGGGAAGCGGAAAGTCCTCGCTGCTCTACGCGGGGGTACTGCCGCGGCTGCGAGAGCGCGCGCCCGATCTGGGGGTCGTGAGCTTCCGGCCCGGGCAGCTGGGCAGAACACCGCTCACCGCGCTGGCGCTGGCGCTGCTCCCCCTGTTGGAAGCCGATCTGACCGAGACCGCTCGTCTCGCCGAGCTTCCCAGGCTGACCGAGTTGCTGCGGCAGGGACAGATGCCGGCGATCGTCGACCGGGTGCTGGCGCGGCAGGGGAAACAGCGGCTGCTGGTGATCGCCGACCAGTTCGAAGAGGCGCTCCTCGACTTCGGACAGGCAGACCTCGATCCGCTCGCGGACGCCCTGGCGTATTCCTTGCAGGCCAGCTCCCGCCTGCGGGTCCTGATCAGCTTGCGTGCAGACTTCCTCACCTCCGCCCTGAACCACCCGACGCTGGTTCCGCTGCTCGGCGGAGACCGTCTGTTCACGGTCGGCGCGATGTCGGCCACTGAACTTCGTGCCGCGGTGGTGCGTCCGCTGGAGACCTCAGGGGTGGCGTACGAACCCGGCTTGGTCGACCGGATCCTGAGTGATCTGGGGACGGATCCCGGACGGCTTCCGCTGTTGGAGTTCACCCTGACGAAACTGTGGGAACGCCAGCAGCGCGGGGTGATCAATCACGCCGCGTACGAGGCGCTGGGACGCGTCAACGACGCGCTGGTCAATCACGCCGAGCAGGTGTGGACCAGCGGCCTCACGGAGGAGGAGCACAGCGGGGCGAGGGCGCTGCTTGTCCAGCTGGTGCACCCGGCCGACGAGCGCGCGCCCACCCGCCGCACAGTGGCCCGCTCGGAGCTGCCGCCCGACCAGTGGCGGATCGCCCAGCGACTGATGAGTACGCGTCTGGTGGTGCCCGGCGAGGAATTCCGCCCGGGCGGCGGACCGCCGGAGGAGACGGTCGAGCTGGCACACGAGACGTTACTGACTCAGTGGCGCCGGCTCAGGGAGTTCGTCGAGGCCGACCACGAGTTCCGCAGCTGGCAAGAGAGCATCCGGCGGCGGATCGTACGGTGGGAGTCCCGCAAACGCGGCGGACGCGGTCTGCTGAACGGTGCAGAACTGAGCAGCGCGGAGCTGCGTGAGGCGCGTGCGTGGCGAAGCAGCCGGGAAAATGAACTGAGCCCGGCGGAGAAGGCGTTCATCGAAGCCGCTGCCCGGGGGGCACGCCATCGCCTGCTCGCACTCACAGCGATGGTGACGTCGGTCGCCCTCCTCGTGGGCCTGTTCTTCTGGGTGGACCGGAACAACACTCGCGAAGATGCAGCCGGCCAGGCTTCCCGTGTGCTGGCCCAACAGTCACGCGACGCCCAGGAAAGCGTCACCACCGGGGGTTCCTACACAGCGCTGCTCCTGGCACTGCGCGCCTACCGCACCCGGGACACAGCGGAGACGAGGGCGCTGGTCGGCGATATGTACGGGCGCTACGGCTTCGCCGACCTGCTCGTCCCCAGATACATGTCCACGGCCTCGCTTCTGACCGACTCGGACGGCAGTCCGCCGACGCAGTCCGTCACCGACACCGCGGGGCGGGTCATCGTCTCAACAGCCGCCGACGGCGAAGCAGTGGTCTGGAGCAGCAACGGCTCGGGGGTGATCCGCCTGCCCACCGGCAGGAACGCCGACATCACGGCTGTCAGTCGGGATGGCTCCCTGGTGGCCATGGCCGAGCCCTCGCTCCTGGACGCAGGCCAGGCACCGGATGTACGAGGGAAACCGGCCCTCGTGTACGACACAACAACCCGGAAGGTCGTAGAACTCGAGCGCCCTCAGGAAGGGGACGCATTCCCGAAGTTCGACGACGATGACCTTCTCCCTGAGCTGAAGCTGCCCGACATCCCGGATATACCCGGCCTCGCAATGCCGACTCAGTATGCGCGGTTCGCCTTCGCGCCCGGGAACAAACTACTGATCGGCCAGACGGGCCTCTACGGCCAAGGGGGTCGCTTTGTCATTTGGGATCTGACCGACGGTCGGATACAAAGAATTTTGCCCGGCCCCAGCGAGTCCGTCGACGACATGTGGGTGCACTCGGACGGCAAGAGCCTCGTCACGCTGAGCCAGGACTACAAGCTGAAGGACGGTACGACGCATGGCGTGGTGAAGCTCTGGGATCTCGGCGGGGCGGCGCCGAAGCAGCAGTCCGTGCTCACGTGGAAGAACGCGTCCGGCGTCGTCACGGCAACGGACGTAAGCCCGGATCTCACCCGCTTGGCAATCGTCGAAGGGCGACAGGACGGCTTGAAGGTGGCCACGACTGTGACCGTCCACGAATTGCCGAGCGGGAAACGCCTGAGCCGGAAGCGGTTTCGGATCGAGGATGTGCCGACCGGTGTCACCGTGGCCGCCGCAGCAGGACCCGTGCGCATGTACAGCCTGACTCCGGGGTCGGCCCGGACCGCCGGTGACCTGGTGACCCGGATCGGGGGCTCGTGGCAGACGGTGGACCTGCTGGGCGCAAAGGACGGTGAGTCGCCCGCGTTGCTCTTCGATCCCGGGCTGATCGCCCTCGTCGGACCCGCCGAGGGCGCCGACGCATGGAGCAGGCTCCCGCGGCCGGTGGACACACCACCCGGTACCTCGGCGTCACCGTCACGACCTGCGTCGGCGATGCGGCCCAAGGAGCAGATGAGGCACTTGTGCCGAATTCTGGGCGATGAAAAGCTCCCGTCCGCCGCAGAGGGAAAATTGCCGCCCGGGGCATATCGGGGAGCGTTGTGCTCATAACCACAGCTACGGGACAGCCATTAGGGGGAACGCATGGCCGAGGGAACGCAGCTCATCTGGGTGCCGCTGGACATGGAGGGCAACGGCGAACAGGTGCTGGTGGAGGTGGGGGCGCAGACGTCGGGCATTGTGAGGGCCGCCCGTCCGGGTGAGATCGCAGGGACGGCTGCGCGGACGCTGGCCGACAGCTTCGACCAGGTCCGTGCTGCGGCCGAGTCGCTGCTGGACAGGCTGACCACACTTTCCAGTCCGCCGGACACAGTCGAGGTCGAACTCGGGGTGAAGATCAATGCCGAAGCCGGTGCGATCATCGCGAAGACGGCGGCTGAGGGAAATTTCACCGTCAGGCTGACGTGGCAGAAACCCGGTGAGAGCGGCTGACCCGCTGCGTCGGAACACCCCGCCGACGTCAGCACCGGCTCCTCCCCCGTGTTGGCGGTGCCGAAGCGGCGTGTGCCGCCGGGTGGAGGGACGCGGAGGGGCGCACCATGGAAGGGCGCAAGCACGACATGGGGGTGACCTGGCAGGAGTCCGGCGGTGGCACGTGGACGGTTGCGGATCTACCTCGGGGCCGCCCCCGGGGTAGGGAAGACGTACGCCATGCTCACGGAAGGGCAGCGGCTGCGTTCGCTGGGCGCGGATGTCGTCGTGGGCTTCGTCGAGCCGCACGGGCGTCGACCGACCGCAGCCATGGCCGACGGTCTGGAGACGATTCCCCGGCGCACCCTGGCTCATCGCGGTGCGGCCTTCACCGAGATGGATTCCGACGCGGTGCTGGCCCGCCGTCCCCAGGTGGCGCTGGTCGACGAGTTGGCCCACTCCAACATTCCGGGGGCCCGCAACACCAAGCGGTGGCAGGACGTCGAGGACCTCCTGGACGCCGGCATCGACGTCGTCACCACGCTCAACGTCCAGCACCTGGAATCCCTCAACGACGTGGTCCGCCAAATCACCGGGGTCAGGCAGCATGAGACCCTGCCCGACGAGGTGGCGCGTCGCGCCGACCAGATCGAGCTGGTCGATCTCCCGCCCGAGGTACTGCGCCGCCGCATGGTGCACGGCGACATCTACCCACCGGACCGCATCGAATCTGCCCTCACCCACTACTTCCGGGTCGGAAACCTCACCGCACTGCGCGAACTCGCCCTGCTGTGGCTCGCCGATCGGGTGGAGGAGGGGCTGCAGCGCTACCGGGCCGAACACGGCATCTCCGCACCCTGGGAGACCCGTGAGCGGATCCTGGTGGCTCTGAGCGGTGGCCCGGAGGGCGAGACCCTCATCCGCCGTGCCGCGCGGATGAGCGCCCGCACCCCCGGCACCGAGTTGCTGGCCCTCCACGTGGTCCCGGAGGACGGGCTCGTCGGCCTCGACCCGGCGGCACTGGACACCCAGCGCACCCTCTTGGAGTCGCTCGGCGGCAGCTACCACCAAACCACGGGCGAAGACGTTGTCGCCGCCCTGCTCCAGTTCGCCGAGGCGGAGAACGTCACTCAGATCGTGCTGGGCGCGAGCCGGCACGGCCGGCTCGTCTCCTTCCTGAGAGCAGGTGTGGGAGAGCGGACGATCAAGGGGTCCGGCCCCGTCGACGTGCACATCGTCACGCATGAGGAGGCAGCCGGCATCGCTGTGCCGAGGCTTCCGCATCCGAGCCGTGGCATGGGCCCGAGACGGCACTGGTCCGCGTTGGCCGGTGCTGTGGTGCTACTGCCCGTACTGACTCTCCTGCTGACCGCGCTGAGAGGCCACCTCGGCTTCTCCAGCGCCTTGGTGATCTATCTGCTCGCCGTCGTCGTGGTCGCTTTGACCGGCGGTCTCTACCCCGCTCTGTTCGCCGCCTTCGCCGCGGCACTGCTCGCCGACTATTACGTCGCGGCGCCGGTGCACTCACTGACCATGGAGCGCCCCGACGAGATCACGGCGTTTATGGTCTTCATCGCCACGGCCGTCCTCGTCGGCACTGCCGCGGGCGCGGCTGCGCAGCGCACGCACGAGGCCGTGCGCGCGACGTCAGAGGCGAGGGCGTTGAGCCGCCTGGCCTCCGCCATGATGCGCGGTCAGGATCTGCCGGCACTCATGGAGCAGATCCGGGAGTACTTCGGCCTGGCCGCTGTCAGCCTGCTCGAAAGGGACCCGGAAGCAACTCCGGCCCCCCGCTGGTACGTGGTCGCCAGTGCAGGGGAACGGCCGCCGGAAAGGCCCTACGAGGCGGATGTGGAGAGCCCGGTCGACGACGATCTCACGCTGGCAGCCCGCGGCACAGGACTGAGTACGGAGGACCAGCGCGTTCTTGCAACGTGTGCTGCCGAGTTGGGGCTGGCCCATGTCCAGGGGCGGATCGCCGGGCGTTCCGGTGGTAACAAAGCCCTCGCCGACGCCGAACGCACCCGGGCGTCCCTGCTTCTCGCAGCAGGCCGCGATCTGCGTGCTCCGCTGCACATCGCCGAAGAGGCGCTCCTGCGTTTGCGGCGTGGACGTGCCGGGGAGCCGGCCCCGGAAGAGGCACAGTTGCTGGACGCCGCCCGCGTGGCCGTGCACCGCGCGGCGCAGCTGGTCACCGATCTCGGCGATCTGAGTCGCCTGCATGCCGGGGCACTCGATCTCTATCTCCGCCCGGTCGACCTCAACGAAGTACTGGGCGCCGCCTTGGACGACCTTGGGCCCGGCGGCCACTCGATCGTTCTGCGCCTGCCGGAGCAGCTGCCCGACGTGATCGCCGACGCTGCTCTCCTCACCCGCGCCCTGACCGCCCTCGGCGCCGACGCACTGCGCCACAGCCCGCCAGACCGGCCTCCCGTCTTCACCGCCGAGGTCCGGGGTGACCGTATGGAGATCCGGGTGGTGGACGGGATGCTTGAGCGGGGTCGGGAGTCGAGCACAGCTGTTTCCCGGGCACCGGGTACAAGGGTTGACAGTCTGGCTCTGCGGCTGTCGCGCGACCTGGCCGAGGCCATGGACGGGGCTCTGGAGGCCACCACCGAGGAGGCCGAGGCCGCCTTCTCGGTGACGCTCACTCTTCCGAGCGCCGCGCCCGGCGGCGGCGCGACGTCCGGCTGCGCCGGATGACTCCTTGCGGGCCACTCACCCGACCGGCCCGCGGAGTGTCAGGGCACCCCCGAAGTCAACTGATATAGCGTCAGGAACGAATCATCGCAACCATATTCCAGCTGGGGCGAACAGCCCCGCCCCTGACGCCTCTGCGAGGTGCCTCGCGCATGTCGGATGCCGCGTTCATCGGCCTCACGGTCGTGGTCTTCGCCCTTGTCGGCCTGGCCGCCAAGGGAGTCGGACGCCTGTGAGCACGGAGAACCTCGTCGGCCTGATCGTGGCCGCGTGCCTCGTGATCTACCTGGTCGTCTGCCTGATCTTCCCCGAGAAGTTCTAGTGCCGCGGCAGGCAACGTTTGCCCGTCAAGGAGCGGCGTCCGGTGCGTGCTCTCGGCGTGCCGGCCGGAAGCCCTCGTACTGGACGTACTT
>NZ_JBEOYU010000032.1:0-72242 GCF_040297265.1 Streptomyces sp. NPDC001832 | reverse complement strand
AGGTCGTCCCACATGAACCAGAAGCGGTCCTGTCCGGGGGTACCGAAGAGGTACAGGATCAGGTCCTGGTCCAGGGTGATGCGGCCGAAGTCCATCGCCACCGTCGTGGTGGTCTTGTCTCCGGTGTGAGTCAGGTCGTCGATGCCCGCGGACGCGGACGTCATCACGGCTTCGGTGCGCAGCGGGTTGATCTCCGAAACGGCACCGACGAACGTGGTCTTACCCACGCCGAAGCCCCCTGCCACCACGATCTTCGCCGAGGTGGTGGCCCGGGCTGCTCCGCCGCTAGAGCTTGCGAAGTCCACTGAGCACCCTTTCGAGCAGTGTCACATCCGGCGTGCCGCCGGCCTCTCCATTGCCTGGCTGGTGGATGGCCACCATGCCGGCTTCCGCCAGGTCCGCGACAAGAATCCGGGCCACACCGAGTGGCATCGACAGCAGCGCCGAGACCTCGGCCACCGACTTGACCTCACGGCAGAGGTGGCAGATCCGCTGGTGCTCGGGGAGCAGCGTCCCCAGATGCGCGGGGTCGGCCGTGGTGGAGACCAGAGCCTCGATCGCGAGCTGGTAGCGGGGCCGGGTCCGGCCGCCGGTCATGGCATACGGACGGACCAGCGGCTGGTCGCCTTCACCGTCGTACGACGCGTGGTGCAGTGCGCCGTACGGATCGGATGAGGCGGGTGGCGGGGTCATGAATCCTCCGGGCGTGACAGCAGGTGGTCGGCCTGCCGTCTGAAGGGGCCGGTGGGGGGAGCTGAGCGGCCGGACGGGTGAGGGTTGAGGGCGTTGCCTGGGGCAATCGGGTCTGTCATCGATCCACGGCCGCCTAGTGGAGCAGGCTGCCCTGGAGCTCGGCACGGAGGTCCGGGGTGAGGACGGTGCCCGCACGATCGACCAGGAGGGCCATTTCGTACCCGACCAGACCGATGTCGGCTTCCGGGTGGGCGAGCACGGCCAACGAGGAGCCGTCCGAGATGGACATCAGGAAGAGGAACCCGCGTTCCATCTCGACTACGGTCTGGCTGACGGCGCCGCCTTCGAAGATCCGGGAGGCGCCCGCGGTCAGCGAGGTCAGACCGGAGGCGACAGCCGCCAGCTGGTCCGCGCGGTCGCGTGGAAATCCTTCGGACATGGCCAGCAGGAGTCCGTCGGCGGAGACCACCACCGTGTGCGACACCCCGGGGGTGTTGTCCACGAAGCTGGTGATCAACCAGTTCAGATTCTGTGCGGCCTGACTCATCGGGCTCAACTAACGCTCCTGCTGGTGAGTGGGGCCGAGGGGAAAACTTCCGGTCGACTGGCCGTTGTTGGCCTGCCGTCCCTGCTGGATGCCCCGGCGGAGATTGGTCAACCGCCCGCGCACATCGTCGGGCGCACGCGACACCTGGGGACCGGGCTGATGGTTCTGCTGCTGCGCGGTGCCCGGCACCAGATTGGCGCGAGGTACTCGGCGAGGCAGTCCGGAGGTGGTGATTCCGCCTGCCGCGGGATTCTTGGCCCGCTCCGCCTGCCGGACGAGTTCGTCGTTCGGCGAGGGGCGCCAGGAGCTTGTGGTGGTGTCCAGGTCGCCTCCGCGCGGCGCGGCGGGAGCGGGACGCTCCTGGGCCGACTGCTCCGGGAAGGCGGACACCTGCGGCTCGGCGGGCGGCCGCTGGCCGCCCTGCTGCGGGCCATGGAACCAGTTCGTCTCCAGGGTGTCGTACAGCGGCGTACGACCGTCCCCGGGCTCGGCCGGAGGCAGCGCCTCGGGCTGCGCCTGAGGAGGCAGGACCGGGCGGTGCTGCGCGTCGCTGTTGGGCGCGGCGGGCGGACGCGGGGTACCGAAGTCCCCGTTGTCCCGGTCGTGCCGACGCGGCGCCGGCAGGCCCTGGTCCTGCGCCCGGGTGGGCAGTGGCTGTCCGAAGTCGGGGCGGGCGAACTGCGCGGTGCTCGCCGGGTCCAGTTCCTGCGGAGACTGAGCCTGCGGTGCCGGAGCCGAGAAGTCCGGACGGGCGAACTCGGCGGTGGATCCGGGGCCCTGGCGGTCGTCCATGGCCGGCCGCGCGTTGAGCGGAGGGCTCATCGGCCGCTGGAACTGGCCGGTGGAGTCGGGCTCCTCGTGACCACGCGGGGTGTCCAGCGGAGTACGCCGCGGCGCGGACGGCTCCTCGGCGCCCCAACTGGTGGTCTGCGGGCGCTGCGGCTGCGGGTTGCCACCGGGCAGCTCGGCACGTGGACCGCCGACCGGGGGCAGCTGACGACTGGGGTCGACCGGACTGCCGGGCTGCTGGAAGCCGCCCTGGCCGACCGGATTCTGCCGGGCCTGCCACGGAGCCGGGCCGCTCGGTCGGCCCTGCTGATCGCTGCGGTCCTGGCGGTTCGGATCCTGCCGGTTCCGGCTGAACAGGTCGGGCTGAGACGAGTCCGTACGGCCCGTTTCGTCGCCCTGGCCACGGGCGCCGAGCCGGGCACCGTTGCCGAACGCACCGGCCAGGCCGCCACCCTGACGCCGCGGTTGCTGGCGCGAGGTGTCCTGCGGGGCGGTGTCGGACAGCCCGGCGGACCGGGCGCCGGCGTTCTGCTGACCCGGTTGACCCGGTTGACCCGGCTGGTCCTGTTGGTTCTGCGGCTGGCGGGGGCGGACGTCACGCGAGGGCAGTGCGGCACGCGGGCCGGAGCCCGCACCGACCTGACCGCGCGCGGCACCCGGGCCCCCGGCGAGCCGGCCGGCCGGGGCCGCCGGAGCGCCTGTGGGGCCGGGACGGGAGCCGTTGTCCGCGCCCGCACCGCCGAGCAGACCACCGGGGGCGGAGGGCTGCTGCTGCCCCGGTCCCGGCTTGGGGGCCGGCTGCTTGCCGCCGTGCGCGACATCGACGGGAAGCATGACCAGCGCGGTCGTACCACCGGAGTCGGAGGGCCGCAGCTGGATCCGGATGCCGTGACGCAGGGACAGCCGGCCGACCACGAACAGACCCATGCGGCGGGAGACCGAGACGTCCACGGTGGGCGGCGAGGCGAGCCGCTCGTTGATCGCCGCGAGGTCCTCGGGCGAGAGACCGATGCCGGTGTCGTGGATCTCGACCAGCACCCGTCCGTCGGGCAGCGCGTGACCGGTGACCCGGACCTTCGTCTGCGGCGAGGAGAACGACGTGGCGTTCTCCAGCAGTTCCGCGAGCAGGTGCACGAGGTCGTTGACGACGCGGCCCGCGACCTCGGTGGCGGGCACCGCGGCCAGTTCGATGCGCTCGTACTGCTCCACCTCGGAGGCGGCGGCACGGAGCACGTCGACCAGCGGGACGGGGCGGGTCCACCGGCGGCCCGGCTCCTCACCCGCGAGGACGAGGAGGTTCTCCCCGTTACGGCGCATACGGGTCGCGAGGTGGTCGAGCTTGAAGAGCGAGGACAGCTGGTCCGGGTCGGCCTCGCGCGATTCCAGTTCGGAGATGAGCGAGAGCTGACGCTGGATGAGGCCCTGGCTGCGGCGCGAGAGGTTGGTGAACATCGCGTTGACGTTGCCTCGCAGGAGGGCCTGTTCGGCGGCGAGGCGGACGGCCTCGCGGTGCACGTCGTCGAAGGCCGCGGCCACCTGGCCGATCTCGTCCCTGGAGTGCACACCGACCGACTCGACCGAGGTGTCGACGTCCTGCGGGTCGGCCTCGGAGAGCTGCTGGACGAGTTCGGGCAGCCGGTCCTGGGCGACGCGCGTAGCTGTGTCCTGCAGCCGCCGCAGCGAGCGGATCATCGACCGGGCGACGACGAAGGCGCCGACCAGCGAGACACCGAGCACCAGCAGGATGAGCGCACCGCTGATGATCGCTTCGCGCTTCGACTCGTCGCGGAGCTCGCGGGCCTTGCCCTCCATGTCACTGAGGAGCGTCTCCTCGACGGTCTTCATCGCCTGGATCTTGGTGGAGCTCTGGTCGTACCAGTCCAGGTAGGAACGCCGCGGCACGCCGTCCATGCCGGAGGGGCTGTCCAGGACCTTCTTCGCGTAGGTCTCGGAAGCCTTGATCTCCGGGTTGCCCTCCTTCAGCGGGGCGATCAGCTCTTCGGCGTCGTTGCCGGTCGTCGCGTAGACCGCCTCGAAGGAGCGGAGCGCAGCGTCTTCCTTGCGCAGCGCGGCGCGGCCGAACTGCTGGTCGTTCTTGTCGAGGTGCGGCTGCTTGTCGTTGCCGCTGGGCAGCGACGCCGCGATGACCGCCCGCTGGACCGAGGCGTATTCCTTGGCGGAGGAGAAGGCAGCCAGCGCCCGGGTTCGCTTGATCATCTCCGGGTTGCTGGTCGCCTGCGCCATGTCCTGCGAGAGGCTCAGCAGCGAGGTGATCAGCTGGCTGTACTGATCGATGGTCTGGAGACTCGGGGAGTCCTCGGCGTACGCCGTCTTGCGGATATCACGGATCGAGTTCAGCTGGCTGGCGATCTGCTGGACGCTCGAGTAGATGTCCTCGAGGGCCTCGTCACCCGACGGGTCGCCGATCTCCTCCGTCGCCTCGAAGAACGCCGCCTTCGCCCGGTCGGTCTTCTTGCGGGGCTCGGTGACCTTGAAGTCGTCGGCCTTCACCCCGTTGGACAGCGGACCGGCCGAGCGGTCGCGCTCCTCCTGGAGCGCCTGGGCGAGCGTGGTCGCCTGCTTGGTCATCTTGGTCAGCAGCTGCATGTGATCCAGCTGCTGGATTTCGTTCATGGAGTCGTTGATCCGCAGTCCGCCCAGCGTGGTCGCGGCGACCACGGGAAGGGCGAGCAGGGAGACCAGACGCGTGCTGATCCGCCAGTTGCGAAGAGCTACTCGCGAGCCTGCGCTGACGGGGCCCCGGGGCTTGGGCGAGGAGATCGGATCGGTGCCGCTGCTCGCCTTGGCCCCGGGGCGCCGGTCGCGGTCGCCGCTGTCGCCGGCCGAGGCCGGTCCGGGGTTCTGGGCGTGCTGGGGCGAGGAACCGCGGTCGGTCCCGCCGCGCGGCTCCTGTTCCGCCGCAGCGCTGCCATCCCTCTTGAAACGTCCCTGCACTAGCGTCGCAACCTCTGGACCAGGCGTCCCTCCGCGCGAAGACGGGCGGGACGGTGTCGGCGTCGTGGGGCGTCGTGTCCGCCCCTGGTGGTCGTGAGTGACCGGCGCTCTCCCCCCTCCCGCCGCCACTCTGCGCGCCGGCCTGAAGCCCGCGGCGGTGCGTGGAATTCCAGCACAGTGCCGGATCTCCAACAAGGGCCCCGTACCGGGCTGTGCCCCGAGTGACGCGTTGTGATGGATCCGTAACAAGTCGTGGAGCTTGTTCACGGGCAAAACGGACCATTAAGGGTGAATCGACGAGAGGCGGAAGGTGTCCCAGTCGACATGATCAGGAGCGGAATGGATCATTCAGTACTGCAATGTCCGTTTCTGTCGGACTGGCTGGCCGCCCGAAATAAGGCAATTGTCGCCGCAGTCGTGAGGAAACTCACATGAAGATCGCCGTCTCATTCGGGCTTCCGAAGGGAATTCGATGTTTAGCCTGACCGTTTACAGGTATGGCAAATCCGACAACCGGCGCCCCTCCGGGCGGCGCCCGTACCGACAGGGTCCGAACGGCAGATGAAGACGACGATGATGTTCCGCAACATTGCCAACCCCCGGCGCACCACGCTGGCGCACCTCAAGGACGCCGACGAGCTGCAGACGCGGGAACTGCCGGAGCACGCCGTCGAACTGCCCACCCAGACGGCCAACCCCCGCCGCACCATTCTCATGGAAGCCCCGGCCACGGTCCCGGCAGCCGCCGCAGCCTCGGTCTGATACGCGCGTTGTCCCCCTCACCCGCGTTAGCCTGGAGCGTCAGTCTTCAGCCAGCCAGCAAGTGAGGGGCGACAGCATCCCGTGCGCATCGCCAGGTTCTCCATCGACGGCAATGTCGCCTTCGGCGCCGTCGAGGGCGAGGGGCCCGATGGTCTCGTCCTCGACATCATCAAGGGCATTCCGTACGCCGAGTTCGAGCTCTCCGGCACCAAGGTCCCGCTGAGCAAGGTCCGCCTCCTTCCGCCCGTGCTCCCCAACAAGGTCGTGGCCATCGGCCGCAACTACGCGGAGCACGCCGCGGAACTCGGCAACGAGGTACCGGACGCCCCCATCGCCTTCTTCAAGCCCACCACCTCGGTGATCGGCTCGGGCGACGCCATCGAGTACCCCTCCTTCTCCAATGAACTCCACTACGAGGCCGAACTGGCCGTGGTCATCGGCCGCATGTGCCGCGAAGTGCCGCGTGAGCGTGTGAAGGACGTCATCTTCGGCTACACCTGCGCCAATGACGTCACCGCCCGCGATGCCCAGAAGCGCGAGAAGCAGTGGGCCCGGGCCAAGGGCTTCGACACGTCATGCCCGCTCGGCCCCTGGGTGGAGACCGACGTCGACCCCAGCGACCTGACCATTCAGGCCACGGTCAATGGCGAGCAACGCCAACTGGGCCGTACGAGCGAGATGATCCGCTCGATCGAGGATCTGGTCGTCCACATCACGGAAGCCATGACGCTGCTCCCGGGCGATGTGATCCTCACCGGCACCCCCGCAGGGGTCGGACCCCTCCATGTCGGCGACGAGGTCGCCGTCACCATCGAAGGCATCGGCACTCTCACCAACAAGGTGATCAAGCGTGGTTAACGCACCATTCCCCAAGCTCTCGGCTCCGCTCGAGCAGGGGACACCCCCTCGTGTACGTTTCTGTCCCTCCCCGACCGGCAACCCCCATGTGGGCCTGGTCCGCACCGCCCTGTTCAACTGGGCCTTCGCCCGGCACCACGGCGGCACCCTGGTCTTCCGCATCGAGGACACCGACGCGGCCCGCGACTCCGAGGACTCCTACAACCAGCTCCTGGACTCGATGCGCTGGCTCGGCTTCGACTGGGACGAGGGCCCCGAGGTCGGCGGGCCGCATGCCCCGTACCGCCAGTCGCAGCGCATGGACATCTACAAGGATGTCGCCGAGAAGCTTCTCGCAGGCGGGTACGCGTACCACTGCTACTGCACCACCGAGGAGCTCGACGTCCGCCGCGACGCCGCCCGCGCCGCCGGCAAGCCGTCCGGCTACGACGGCCACTGCCGCGACCTCACGACCGAGCAGATCGCCGCATACGAGGCCGAGGGCCGCACCTCCATCGTCCGCTTCCGGATGCCCGACGAGGCACTCACCTTCACCGACCTGGTCCGCGGCGAGCTGACCTTCCAGCCGGAGAACGTGCCGGACTACGGCATCGTCCGCGCCAACGGCAACCCCCTCTACACGCTGGTCAACCCGGTCGACGACGCGCTGATGGAGATCACCCACGTCCTGCGCGGCGAGGACCTGCTCTCCTCCACCCCGCGCCAGCTCGCCCTCTACAAGGCGCTCATCGAGCTGGGCATCGCCAAGGACACCCCCGCCTTCGGCCACCTTCCGTACGTCATGGGCGAGGGCAACAAGAAGCTCTCCAAGCGCGACCCGCAGGCCTCGCTCAACCTCTACCGCGAGCGCGGTTTCCTGCCCGAGGGGCTGCTCAACTACCTCTCCCTGCTGGGCTGGTCCATCGCCGAGGACCGCGACATCTTCTCCATCGAGGAGATGGTGGCAGCGTTCGACATCAAGGACGTCAACGCCAACCCGGCGCGCTTCGACCTGAAGAAGTGCGAGCACATCAACGCCGAGCACATCCGCAAGCTGGATGTGAAGACGTTCACCGAGGCGTGCGGCCCCTGGCTGAAGGCCCCGTTCGCCCCGTGGGCCCCGGAGTCCTTCGACGCGGAGCAGTTCGCGGCGATCGCCCCGCACGCCCAGACCCGCGTCACGGTCCTCTCGGACATCACCGCCAACGTCGACTTCCTCTTCCTCGACGAGCCGGCGACGGACGAGGCGTCCTGGTCCAAGGCGATGAAGGAGGGCTCCGACGCTCTCCTCACCACGGCCCGCGCCAAGCTGGCCGACGCCGAATGGAACGCCGACGCCCTGAAGAACGCCATCCTCACCGCCGGCGAGGAGCACGGCCTCAAGCTCGGCAAGGCCCAGGCCCCGGTCCGCGTCGCGGTCACCGGCCGCACGATCGGCCTGCCGCTCTTCGAGTCCCTGGAGATCCTGGGCCGCGAGAAGACCCTGGCCCGCATCGACGCGGCACTGGCGAAGCTGGCCGCCGCGTAGCGGTCCGCCGTACGCCGGAGGCCGGGGGTTCCCACGGGGAAGCCCCGGCCTCCGTCCGTTCACGGCGCCTGCGGCACCCCGCGCGGGCGTGCTGCAACTGTGGCCAGTAGTGCTTCTTGACGTTGAGGAAGCCAGAGATGCACCGAACCTCCCCTGAAACACGTCTGTGGCCGCCCCCGAAGGGACGGCCACAGGGTCTGCGCAGCCATATGCGCGATGTTTTGTTTGCTGCTTCCGATGCTGCCAGGCGCCGGAGTGCAGGGTCAAGCGCGACGTCGCTCTGAGTTGACTGGGTTCAACCCTCTGGAGTGAAAGGGGCAGTTGCCGAGCCGGGCCATACCAGGCAGCCAGCACTTCCGGGACGCATGGAGATCATGTGGGCAGCACGGTCAGGAGTGCGTAGCGACATCCGGAACCCGCCGTCCACGGCGGTGACCTGGGCACTCCCGTCCTCGTGCGCGAGTCCCCACGCGGCGACGCGGGCATCGTGGCCGCCGTCGGAGGTACGGAACCGCTCTACCACGGCGAAGAGGCGGGGCGCGGTGGCTTCTACGAGGGCGCGAATCTCGTCGCCGAAGCCGTCGGGAGGGTCGGGGAGGGAAGGGCGCGGGGATACGGTGGCCATGCGGGATCTCCTGTCAGTGGTGAGGAGTTGGGAGGACGACAGGCGCAACCGTAGGGTGCGCGTTGGCATGCATCCCATCTATTCGTTGATTTGCAGCCCAAAGCCCCTCGTGTGGGTGACGCGGGCGGCTCTGCACACAAGGAGCGAGGACTGTGGCTCGTGCCAAACTTCCGCCGTCCGTGAGGCAACGGCGCCTGGGGGCGGAGCTGCGCAGAATGAGGGAGCACGCAGACTTGTCCGCCACTCGGGCTGGTGAGCTCTTTGGTGCGACGCAGTCTCGTATCAGCAACATCGAGGCTGGTAGCTATGCGGTAAGCGCTGAGCGGGTCAGGGCACTGGCCAGACTGTATGAATGCGCCGACGGGGAGTTGATTGAAGCTCTCACCGAGATGACAGGCGGCCGGACGCGCGGGTGGTGGGAGGAGTACCGAGAGATCCTTCCAGCCGACGCCTTGGACCTCGCGGAGCTGGAGCACCATGCGCAGACGATGCGCATCGCATCAGTCATCCACATCCCCGGCCTCCTGCAGACGAGGGAACACGCACGTGCGGTCATCGGTGATGTCGTGCCTGCCTTGGCTCCGTACGAGGTGGAACACCGGGTTTCCCACAGGCTCAAGCGCCAGGCGGTGCTGCACGGGAGCGAGCCGACTCCGGTGACGGCGATCGTCCACGAGGCCGCACTGAGAATGGGGTTTGGCGGCGCGCGCGTTACCCAAGGTCAGCTGCAATACATGATCGATTGCAGCGAAGAGGCACACTTGACACTCTCGGTGATCCCCTTCGGGATCGGAACCTTTCCCGGCGCTGGCCACGGCATCGTCCAGTTCGGTGGCCCGCTTCCGCAGCTGGACACTGTTCAACTGGATACGGACCATGGCTCCGTATTCGTCGACAGCGAGGCTCAGGTCGCCAAGTACCGGACGGTGCTGGACCGCATGGAGGCGTGTGCGCTCGAGCCGTCGAAGTCGCGGGATCTCATCCTGCACGTCATGCGCTCACTCTGAGAGAAAGTGGAATTCTGTGGTCCCCCTGGTCTGGCAGAAGTCATCGTTCAGTGGCGAGGCTGCGAACTGCGTCAACGTGGCAGCTACGGCCGACGGCACGCTCCGGTTGCGTGAGAGCGATGACCCAGACGTGATACTCGTCGCAACCCGGGCCGGCCTGTCTGCTCTGGTCGCATCGATCAAGGAGAACGAGACATGCTGGACACCGGCGTCGACGTACCGGAGGCCGTCAATTTGGTCTTCGCCAAGCCGGTCTTCTCCAAGACCAAGTTCTGGCAGATGATCGGCCGCGGCACCCGGCTGCGCCCGGCCCTCTTCGGCCCGGACGAGACCAACCTCGACCACGCCAAGCAGAACTTCCGGGTCTTCGACTTCTGCGGCAACATCGACTTCTTCAACAGCGAATTCGCCGACGTCGAAGCCCGTCAGGCGCCTGCCCTGAGCGAGCGCCTGCTCGGCCTGCAGCTGGACCTGCTGCGCAGACTCGACCGCCGACAGCAGCCGGCCTGCTGACCACTGCGAAGCCCACCATGCGCGCCGTAGACGCATACGCTGGGCTGCATGACGATCCGCGCGGTCCTCTGGGACATCGACGACACGATCTTCGACTACAGCGGCGCCGACAGCATCGGCATGCGCAAACATCTCGAACAGGAGGGCCTGCCCGACGGGTACGGTTCCGCCGAGCAGGCCCTCGCCGCATGGCGTGCGATCACCGATACGCACTGGGCGCGGTTCGCAGCTGGGGAGACGGACTTCCAGGGGCAGCGCCGGGACCGGGTCCGGGAGTTCGTCTCGCGGGCACTGGACGACGCCGAGGCCGACGACTGGTTTGCTCGGCACGCGACCCACTATGAGGCCGCCTGGTCGCTCTTTCCCGATGTCGTGCCCGCCCTGGACCGGCTGGCGGACGGGTTTCGGCACGCGGTGCTGTCGAACTCCAGCATCCACAACCAGGACCGAAAGCTGCGCACGCTCGGTGTGCGGGACCGGTTCGAGGCCGTGGTCTGCGCTGTGGAGCTGGGCGTTTCCAAGCCCGAGGCCGGTGCCTTCCACGCCGCCTGCGAGGCGCTGGCGCTGGAGCCGCAGGAGGTCGCGTACGTGGGGGACGAGCCGGACATCGATGCGGCCGGCGCCGTGGCCGCGGGGCTGCTGGGGATCTGGCTGGACCGGGGCGGACGAGGTGGGCGACCCGAGCTCGTCCGTATCGGCGGACTCGATCAGCTGCCAAGCTTGCTGACGGGCAATACCCGTTTTGGAGCGCCGGACACCTTCGGGTAATGTTCTTCCTGCGCCGCCCGAGCGGAACGAAAGATCCAAACGGGAAGCGCAAAACCGAACAAAACCCCTCCTGGGGGTTGAGTTTTGGTGGGCTATGGTGTAATTGGCAACACTACGGTTTCTGGTACCGTCATTCTAGGTTCGAGTCCTGGTAGCCCAGCGCAGAAATGCAACTGTAGTAACAAGCCCCCGTTGTGTAGCGGCCTAGCACGCTGCCCTCTCACGGCAGTAGCGCCGGTTCGAATCCGGTCGGGGGTACAGATCCTTCCCGCGAGATCGTCTGGGTCGCACCCGCGATATCGATGCAGGATCGCTAGGGCCCCCGTTGTGTAGCGGCCTAGCACGCTGCCCTCTCACGGCAGTAGCGCCGGTTCGAATCCGGTCGGGGGTACTTGTAACACCATGGGCTATGGTGTAATTGGCAACACTACGGTTTCTGGTACCGTCATTCTAGGTTCGAGTCCTGGTAGCCCAGCGCAGAAATGCAACTGTAGTAACAAGCCCCCGTTGTGTAGCGGCCTAGCACGCTGCCCTCTCACGGCAGTAGCGCCGGTTCGAATCCGGTCGGGGGTACAACAGAACATAAAGAGAAGGGCTCTTCACTTCGGTGAGGGGCCCTTCCGCTTGCCCATGGAGGTATGTGTCTCCCCGTCATGTCCGTTTCCTGGACTGCGACTTGATGGAGGCCGCCACAACGCTGGGGCGGCCGGGGGGTGTTCCTCGCGTACGTCAGCCGGTGCGGCGCAGGGCCTCGCTGAGCCTGGCCGCCGAGTCGATGACCGCCTGGGCATGCATCCGGCCCGGGTGCCGGGTCAGCCGCTCGATCGGTCCGGAGACCGAGACGGCGGCGACCACCCGGTTCGAGGGGCCGCGCACCGGCGCCGAGACCGAGGCGACGCCCGGCTCGCGCTCACCGATCGACTGGGCCCAGCCTCTGCGCCGTACGCCCGAGAGCGCCGTCGCCGTGAAGCGGGCTCCCTGGAGGCCGCGGTGCAGGCGCTCCGGCTCCTCCCAGGCCATCAGGATCTGGGCCGACGAGCCGGCCTTCATGGTGAGCGTGGAGCCGACCGGCACGGTGTCCCGCAGGCCGGACAGCCGCTCCGCCGCCGCCACGCAGATCCGCATCTCGCCCTGACGCCGGTAGAGCTGCGCGCTCTCGCCGGTGATGTCACGGAGGTGGGTGAGTACCGGTCCCGCCGTGGCCAGCAGGCGGTCCTCGCCCGCCGCCGCCGCGAGTTCCGCCAGCCGGGGGCCGAGAATGAAACGGCCCTGCATGTCCCTCGCCACCATGCGGTGGTGTTCCAGTGCCACGGCCAGTCGATGAGCCGTGGGCCGTGCGAGCCCGGTCGCCGCGACCAGTCCGGCGAGGGTGGCCGGACCGGACTCCAGGGCGCTCAATACCAGAGCCGCCTTGTCGAGAACGCCGACGCCGCTAGAGTTGTCCATACGACGATACTCCCGTCTCACTCTGTGAAACGCAAGTTCAATTTTCGGCGGAAGTTGCGAACCTGTACGGGCGGCCACACAACGGCCGCTAGTGCCGCGACAGGCAACGTTCGCCCCGTCGCGACGCCCGGCACGCACTCTCGCCGCACCGGACGAAAGCCGAAGTACGTCCAGTACGAGGGCTTCCGGCCGGCACGCCGAGAGCACGCACCGGACGCCGCTCCTTGACGGGCAAACGTTGCCTGCCGCGGCACTAGCCACCGCCCCGCACGGGGGTTCGGACGGCGGTGCACCGAATCTCTAGTTGGGCCGGCGAAGACGCCGGCCGGAGGGAAAGCGATGGGTAGGACACTCGCGGAGAAGGTCTGGGGCGACCATGTCGTCCGGCGCGCCGAAGGCGAGCCCGACCTCCTCTTCATCGATCTGCACCTGCTGCATGAGGTGACCAGCCCCCAGGCCTTCGACGGCCTCCGGCAGGCCGGACGCCGGGTGCGGCGCCTCGACCTCACCCTCGCCACCGAGGATCACAACACCCCGACCCTCGACATCGACAAGCCGATCGCTGACCCGGTCTCCCGTGCCCAGTTGGAGACGCTGCGCAAGAACTGCGCGGAGTTCGGCGTACGGCTGCACCCGCTGGGCGACGTCGAGCAGGGCGTCGTGCATGTGGTCGGCCCGCAACTGGGTCTGACCCAGCCCGGCACCACGGTCGTCTGTGGTGACTCCCACACCTCCACGCACGGCGCTTTCGGCGCGCTGGCGTTCGGCATCGGCACCAGCCAGGTCGAGCACGTACTGGCCACCCAGACGCTGCCGCTGGCCCGTCCGAAGACGATGGCGATCACCATCGACGGCGAACTGCCCGACGGTGTGACGGCCAAGGACTTGATCCTCGCGATCATCGCCCGGATCGGTACCGGCGGCGGCCAGGGCTACATCCTCGAATACCGCGGCTCGGCCATCGAGAAGCTCTCGATGGAAGCCCGGATGACCATCTGCAACATGTCGATCGAGGCCGGCGCCCGGGCGGGCATGATCGCCCCGGACGAGACCACCTTCGACTACCTGAAGGGCCGCGACCACGCCCCGCAGGGTGAGGACTGGGACGCTGCCGTCGCGTACTGGAAGACGCTGCGCACCGACGACGACGCGGTCTTCGACGCCGAGGTCGTCATCGACGCTGCCGAACTGGCGCCGTTCGTCACCTGGGGCACCAACCCCGGCCAGGGCGCGCCCCTGTCGGCCAACGTCCCCGACCCGGCTTCGTACGAGGACGCCTCGGAGCGCAATGCCGCCGAAAAGGCCCTGGAATACATGGGGTTGACCGCCGGCCAGCCGCTGCGTGAGATCAACGTGGACACCGTCTTCGTAGGTTCCTGCACCAACGGCCGGATCGAGGACCTGCGTAACGCGGCCGCGATCCTGGACGGCCGCAAAGTCGCGAGAGGCGTACGGATGCTGGTCGTTCCGGGCTCGGTCCGGGTGGCTCTGCAGGCCGTCGAGGAGGGCCTGGACAAGGTCTTCACCGCCGCAGGCGCCGAATGGCGGCACGCGGGCTGCTCGATGTGTCTCGGCATGAACCCCGACCAGCTGGCCCCCGGCGAGCGCTCCGCCTCCACCTCGAACCGCAACTTCGAGGGCCGGCAGGGCAAGGGCGGCCGTACGCACCTGGTATCCCCGCAGGTCGCCGCCGCCACCGCCGTGCTGGGCCACCTGGCCTCGCCGGCCGACCTGTCCGACGTCCGTACGCCCGCCGGAGTCTGAGAATCATGGAAGCTTTCACCACACACACCGGCCGGGCCGTCCCGCTGCGCCGCAGCAACGTCGACACCGACCAGATCATCCCCGCCCACTGGCTGAAGAAGGTCACCCGCGACGGCTTCGAGGACGGACTCTTCGAGGCCTGGCGCAAGGACGAGAACTTCGTCCTCAACCGCCCGGAGCGCAGCGGCGCCACGGTGCTGGTGGCCGGACCCGACTTCGGCACCGGATCGTCCCGCGAACATGCCGTGTGGGCGCTGCAGAACTACGGCTTCAAGGCCGTCGTCTCCTCCCGGTTCGCCGATATCTTCCGCGGTAACTCGCTGAAGAACGGGCTGTTGACCGTCGTACTCGACCAGAAGGTCGTCGACGCGCTCTGGGAGCTGACCGAGGCCGACCCGACGGCGGAGGTCACCGTCGACCTGGAGGCGCGCCAGGTCCGCGCCGACGGCATCACGGCCGATTTCGATCTTGACGAGAACGCCCGCTGGCGACTGCTGAACGGGCTGGACGACATCAGTCTCACCCTTCAGAACGAAGCGGACATTGCAGCATATGAGGCGGTAAGGCCGACCTTCAAACCACGTACAATTAACGCCTGAGCAGCACGTTTCCAGGACTGCGCCCCCTGCCATCTGGTAGGGGGCGCAGTCGCTTGTTGAGACCCCGTCGGGCGACAACTCGCCCCAGATGGCACAATCGGTGCATGGAACGCGACAGCCAACTCAAGCTTTACGGCCAAGTCGCCGACCGATTGAAGGAAGCGCACGCAAGAGTGCGCGCACTGCAAGTCCCGGAGGGCGTAAGGATGGCGCTGTCCCGGAAGCTGTTGGTCATTACGGCCGCGGCTAAGCACGATCTCCCGGACGCGGCAAGGCGTCTGGACCGGTTGATGAAGGACCTCGATGAGGGCCGATTCCCCGAAGGTGACTGACTCTGCGGAACTGTGCAGCGGTCTACTTCGTTGCGGCACTAGGGTGATTAGCCCGTTTCGTGTTTGATTTGCGGTATATATCTGCCTAACGTGCGAAAACGCTTGAACACTTTCGTTCTGGCAATGTCTCCGAAGGGGAAGACGTGAACAAGGCGCAGCTCGTAGAAGCGATTGCCGACAAGCTTGGCGGCCGTCAGCAGGCCGCAGACGCCGTCGACGCGGTGCTCGACGCGATCGTCCGTGCGGTTGTCGCGGGGGACCGGGTCTCGGTCACCGGCTTCGGCTCGTTCGAGAAGGTCGACCGCCCCGCCCGTTACGCCCGCAACCCGCAGACAGGTGAGCGGGTGCGGGTCAAGAAGACCTCGGTGCCCCGCTTCCGTGCGGGACAGGGCTTCAAGGACCTGGTGAGCGGCTCGAAGAAGCTTCCCAAGCATGACGTGGCCGTGAAGAAGGCGCCCAAGGGCAGCCTCACGGGCGGTGTTGCCGCCCGTGCGGCGGCCAAGAAGGCCGCAGCGAAGAAGGCGGCGGCCAAGAAGGCCGCGGCGAAGAAGGTCACCGCCAAGAAGGCCGCACCCGCCAAGAAGGCTGCCGTGAAGAAGACCACCGCGGCGGCCAAGAAGACCACGGCGGCGGCGAAGAAGGCGGCTGCCAAGAAGGCCGTAACCGCCAAGACCGCGCCCGCCAAGAAGGCCGCGGCGAAGAAGGCGCCCGCGAAGAAGGCCACGGCGCGCAAGACCACGGCGAAGAAGGCCACTGCGCGGAAGAAGTGAGGCCGAGCAGCGCAGGGCTACTCACGCGCCGGGCCGGGCTCCCCTCGGGGAGCCCGGCCCGCGGGCTGTTGTGGACAGTGTGCGCGGAGCCGTTCAGAACGTCTGCAGCGTCACCAGTGTGATCCGTAGATCCGCGCCCTCGCCGGTGCCCTCGATCCGCACCCGCTGCCCCGGACGCAGCAGCCGCAGACCGCCGGCATCGAAGGCCCGGGCGTCGAATTCCACCGGGGTGCCGTCGTCGAGCAGCACACTGCCGGTGCGAGTCTCGGGGTCGTACGTGTACGAGGTCGCCTGCATGAACGGCAGCCTATCGGTCCGCCGCGGGGGCTCTCGCGGCCCAGCGGCCCGCTGTGTGCGGGCCGACGCCCAGGGCCAGCGCCGCCCGCAGATCGTCGCCGGTGTCCACGTCCTGGCGGACCGAGTCGATGCCGGTCAGGCTGATTTCCACCGCTCCGGATTTCAGATGCCGGGCCCGGGAAGGGCCACCGAAAGTCGGTCGCAATTCCACTCCCGGCGCGGCCGACAGAAATGTTGTACCAATTCCTGCCGCATCGGTGACAAATGCGCGGGGAAATGCGGCGGAATAATCGAGTACCCGGGCCAATTCGCCCGGGCGCAGCGCGGGAAGATCCGCGTTGAGAGCGGCGAGAGCCGCCCCGGGCCGCCGGGCCCGCACGGTCCGCTCACCGTGTGCCAGGGCGGCGTTGAGGCCGCGTTCCGGTTCATCGGGAACGATGCGCGCCCCGAGGGCCGCGAGAGCCGCCCCGGCCTCCGTGTCGTCCGTGACGACCACCACATCCCTTACCGCCCGGCAGGACAGGGCGGCGGCCACGGTGTCCCGGGCGAAGGCGAGGGCGAGCCGCGGGCGCAGCGCGGCGCCCGTTGCAGGCATGAGCCTGCTCTTGGCCCGAGCCAAGGGTTTCAACGGGACGACCAGGGTCCAAAGACCGGCCGGGTCGGTGTTCGTGGCGATCTCCCCTTCGATGCGCATCGCCGCATATTCTCGCCTGCCGGTGCGAGAACCCGGAGGGTCGGCCCCGAAAGCGGGGCGTACGGTGTTCTCGACAGAGCAGGGGCCTGGGGCGAGACTTGACCGTCGGTAGCCAGGCAGCAGTCAGGTCCTTAGAGGAAGGTGTACGAGTGTCCCGCCGCAGAATCGGCTTCTGGTACCGCCTGGCGGCGGTCATCGCAAAACCGCCTCTGGTGGTTCTGTTCAAGCGTGACTGGCGGGGAATGGAACACATTCCGGCCGACGGCGGATTCATCACTGCGATCAACCACAACTCGTACCTGGACCCGCTTTCCTACGGTCACTTCCAGTACAACACCGGACGGGTGCCGCGGCTTCTCGCGAAGGCGGGCCTCTTCAAGACCCCCTTTGTCGGAATGATGCTGCGCGGCACCGGGCAGATCCCCGTGTACCGCGAGACGGCCAATGCGCTGGATGCCTTCAGGGCAGCCGTCAACGCCATCGAGCGCGGTGAATGCGTCGCCTTCTACCCGGAGGGCACCCTCACCCGCGACCCCGACATGTGGCCGATGGCCGGCAAGACCGGTGCCGCCCGCGTCGCATTGATGACGAAGGCCCCGGTCATCCCGGTCGCCCAGTGGGGCGCCAACCTGGTCATGCCGCCGTACGCCAAGGAGAACAAGCTCCGGCTCTTCCCCCGTAAGACCCTCCAGGTGCAGGCCGGACCACCCGTCGACCTCTCCGGGTTCTACGACCAGGACCCGACGCCGGAAGTCCTGCGCGAGGCGACCGAGGTCATCATGGCCGCGGTGACCGCGCAGCTGGAGATCGTGCGGGGCGAGAAGGCGCCCGCGGAGCCGTACGACCACCGCAAGGCCCGTGAAGAACAGCGGAGCAAGGCCGAAGGAAAGGGACCCAAGTGACGCACCCCGTAAAGGCAGCCGTCTTCGGAACCGGCTCATGGGGTACTGCCTTCGGCATGGTTCTCGCCGACGCCGGCTGCGAGGTCACACTCTGGGGCCGCCGCGCCCAAGTCGCCGAGGCCGTCAACACGACCCGTACCAACCCGGACTATCTGCCGGGGATTGAACTCCCCGCGTCGGTCCGGGCCACCACGGACGCCGTCGAGGCGTTGGACGGCGCCGACTTCGCCGTGCTCGTGGTGCCCTCGCAGACGCTGCGCGCCAATCTCGCCGCCTGGGTCCCGCACCTGGGCTCCGACACCGTCCTCGTCTCGATGATGAAAGGTGTCGAACTCGGCACCGCGAAGCGGATGAGCGAGGTGATCGAGGATGTGACCAAGGTCTCCGCGGACCGGGTCGCCGTCATCACCGGCCCCAACCTGGCCAAGGAGATCGCCGAGCGCCGCCCCGCCGCGGCCGTTGTCGCCTGCCAGGACGAATCCGTGGCCCAGCGCCTCCAGACCGCCTGCCACACCTCGTACTTCCGCCCGTACACCAACACCGATGTGGTCGGCTGCGAACTCGGCGGCGCGGTCAAGAACGTCATCGGTCTCGCTGTGGGCATCGCCGACGGCATGGGGCTCGGCGACAACGCCAAGGGCTCGCTCATCACCCGCGGTCTCGCCGAGACGACCCGCCTCGGACTCGCCATGGGCGCCGACCCGCTCACCTTCTCCGGGCTCGCGGGCCTCGGCGATCTGGTCGCGACCTGCTCCTCGCCGCTCTCGCGCAATCACACCTTCGGCACCAACCTCGGCCGCGGGATGACGCTCCAGGAGACGATCGCGGTCACCAAACAGACCGCCGAGGGTGTCAAGTCCTGTGAATCGGTGCTCGATCTGGCGCGCAGGCACGGCGTCGACATGCCCATCACCGAGACGGTCGTCGGCATCGTCCACGAGGGCAAGCCGCCGATGGTCGCGCTGGGCGAGTTGATGTCGCGCAGCGCGAAGCCCGAGCGACGATGACGGGTGGTGGGTATTCGCCGTCACCGCTCCAGCGGCCCCGGCCACGCTGACGCGAGTGGTACCAGCAGGTACGCTCAACCCGATATGAGCAGCGAGAACCTCCCCCAGAGCCCGGAGCAGCGGCTCCGCAAGCCGCGCGTGGCCGTCGTGTTCGGCGGCCGCAGCTCCGAACACGGCATCTCGATCGTCACGGCCGGCGCCGTTCTGAACGCCATCGACCGGTCGAAGTACGACGTCCTGCCGATCGGCATCACGGCGGAGGGCCGCTGGGCGCTCACCGCCGACGAGCCCGAACGCATGGCCATCACGGACCGGAAGATGCCGGACGTGGCCCAGCTGGCCGAGTCCACCGAGGGCGGCGTGGTGCTCTCCGTCGACCCTGGCAGTCGTGAAGTGGTGTACAACGAGCCCGGCTCGGTCCCCAAGGCGCTGGGCGAGGTCGATGTCGTCTTTCCCGTGCTGCACGGCCCGTACGGCGAGGACGGCACCCTTCAGGGGCTCCTGGAGCTCTCCGGTGTGCCGTACGTCGGCGCCGGAGTGCTCGCATCGGCGGTCGGCCAGGACAAGGAGTACATGAAGCGGGTCTTCACCTCGTTCGGACTGCCGGTCGGCCCGTACGTCGTGGTACGCCCCCGGGAATGGGACACGGACCCCTCCGCTGCCCGCAAGCGCATCGTGGACTTCGCCGGCGACCATGGCTGGCCGCTCTTCGTCAAGCCCGCCCGGGCCGGCTCGTCGATCGGCATCACCAAGGTCGACGACATCTCCGGCCTCGACGAGGCAATCGAGGAAGCCCGCCGCCACGACCCCAAATTCTTGGTCGAGTCGCTGCTGCGCGGCCGGGAGATCGAGTGCGGGGTGCTGGAATTCGAGGACGGACCGCGCGCCAGCGTGCCCGCCGAGATTCCCCCTGTGACCTCGCACGACTTCTACGACTTCGAGGCCAAGTACATCGATTCGGCCTCCGGGATCGTGCCCGCGCCGCTCACCGAGGAGCAGACGGCCGAGGTCCAGCGCCTTGCGGTCGACGCCTTCGAGGCCGTGTCCTGCGAGGGCCTGGTGCGTGCCGACTTCTTCCTCACCGAGGACGGCAGCTTCGTGATCAACGAGATCAACACACTGCCGGGCTTCACCCCGATCTCCATGTACCCGCGGATGTGGCAGGAGAGCGGCGTGAGCTACCAGGAGTTGGTGGACCGGCTGATCCAGGCCGCGTTGAACCGGCCGACCGGCCTGCGCTGAGAAGACGAGACCGGCGTCGTAGGGCGTGCGCTCCGCAACACGGGAGTGCACGCCCTACAGGCTGCTGGGAACCGTCTTCTCAATGGCCGGGGCGAACGCGGCCAACGGGCTCGCGTCATGGGCGTAGGCCGTCGAAAGAGTCACTTCGACATACGCCTTGCGGTAGGTCGTCGTAAAACGCGGACCGGAGTCTTCCGGCTGCTCCAGCAGCCAGTTGACGCCGTTCGCCTCGGTCCCCATCGCCGAGGGGTCGTCCATCTTCGCGGGCCGGGGGACACCGCAGCGCAGTACGATCTCTCCGTCCCCCCACTGGGCGGTCAGTTCGGAATCGGTGTCACCGCGGTCGAGTCCGGCAACGGTCTTCGGCAGCTCCTTGTGCAGTGCACGGCAGTAGGCTGCGGCTTCCGGTGGCGGCGTCGGAATCGTGATCGACGCCGCGGCGTTCGTTGAGGAGCAGCCCGTCGCGGCCAGCAGCAGTGCGGCAACGGACGGACCGAGAAACACGGGGCGGCAAAACCGGCGCAATGATGTCACCGGCCCAGCGTAGACGGGGACTACAGATGAACGACCGGGCAGGTCAGGGTTCTGGTGATGCCTTCCACTTGCTGGACCTTGGCGACCACCATGCGGCCGAGTTCATCGACCGTGTCTGCCTGTGCGCGCACGATCACGTCATAGGGGCCGGTGACGTCCTCTGCCCGGATCACTCCCGGAATGTTGGCGATGGTCTCGGCGACGGTCGACGCCTTGCCCACCTCGGTCTGAATAAGGATGTACGCCTGTACCACGGAACCTCCAGGGCGGCCACGAGGATCATGTGGGGGGAAAGGGACGCCACGGTATCGCGTTGCCGCGGGCCAGGGGAGACCTATGGGGCGGTTGACGTCCAGAGCGTGGCGTACACAAGACACAAGTTGACGTATCTATTGACAGTACCGACAGCAGTGACGGCCCGCGACCGCAAGTGCAGCGGTGCGAAAGGGGGACAGACATGCCGATGAGAACCGGTGCAGACTGCTCCCTGCGGCGGCGGCCGGTCCACGATCCGGACCCCCGGTCGCTGAAGCAGCCCGGACGATCGTCCGGGGCGATAGATGAGAGGTGAGACTCGGTGAAGGGAACCGTGGGCGAGTTGGGGGAGTTCGGGCTCATCAGGGAGCTCACTTCCCGGCTCACCACCACTCCGGCGGTACGGCTCGGCCCCGGCGACGACGCCGCGGTCGTGTCCGCTCCCGACCGCAGGGTCGTGGCCAGTACGGACATCCTGTTGGAGGGACGGCACTTCCGCCGCGACTGGTCGACGGCGTACGACGTCGGCCGCAAGGCCGCCGCCCAGAACCTCGCCGACATCGCCGCCATGGGCGCCGTGCCCACCGCGCTGCTGCTCGGCCTGGTCGTCCCCGCCGAACTCCCGGTCACCTGGGCCGGCGAGCTGATGGACGGCATCCGTGACGAGTGCCAGGTCGCAGGCGCGGCCGTGGTCGGCGGCGATGTGGTGGGCGGCGAGACGATCACCGTGTCGATCACCGCACTCGGCGATCTGCGCAACCACGAGCCGGTCACCCGGTCCGGCGCCCAGCCCGGCGACGTCGTCGCTGTCACCGGCTGGCTCGGCTGGTCCGCTGCCGGATACGCCGTGCTCTCCCGCGGTTTCCGCTCGCCCCGAGCCTTCGTCGAGGCCCACCGGCGCCCCGAACCGCCGTACCACGCAGGCCCCGCGGCCGCCGGACTCGGTGCCACCGCGATGACGGACGTGAGTGACGGACTCGTCGCCGACCTCGGGCACATCGCCGAAGCCAGCAAGGTCCGGATCGATCTGCGCTCCGGACTCATCGACATCCCCTCGCAGATGTCCGACATCGGGCAGGCGGTCGGCGTGGACCCGCTGCAGTGGGTGCTGACCGGGGGAGAGGACCACGCGATCGTCGCCACCTTCCCGCCGGACGTGAAGCTGCCCGCCCGCTGGAAAGTGATCGGCGAAGTCCTCAACGCCTCGGCGCTGCCGCAGGTCACGGTCGATGGGGCGCCCTGGACCAGCAAAGGCGGCTGGGACCATTTCGGGGGCATCGAGGACGCTCAGTAGTTTTGGGCCCATGCCCCCGTCTGTCTGCTGCTGTACCCGCCCGTGTGCGCACCGCCGCCGGAACCGATTCCGGTGGCGGTGCGGGCATTCACCCCAGAAGCACAGCAAAAGGCCGGTCCACCACGGTGGACCGGCCTTTTGGGCAACCGGAAGGCTGCGCTACGACGGGAACGTCAGCGCGCGACCTTGCCGGCCTTGATGCACGAGGTGCAGACGTTGAGCCGCTTCGGCGTCCGACCGACCACGGCACGCACGCGCTGGATGTTGGGATTCCAGCGACGGGACGTACGGCGGTGCGAGTGCGAAATGTTGTTGCCGAAGCCCGGCCCCTTGCCGCAGACGTCGCAGTTGGCAGCCACGGGTCACTCCAAAGACTTCAGGTGCTTTTACAGTGAATTCCGGCGCGCCGGAATCATGTGAATGAAGTGGCGGCACCGGAGAAATGGCCCGACTCTCATCGGGCAACCGAAGCAGCATACAACGGCTGCGTCGGTAGAACGAAACTACCACGGGTCCCGCCACCCCCAGTTCCGCCCCTGTCCCCGCCGGACCCGGCGCACGGGGCTACTCTGCGGTGCAGCCGGCCACCCACGGCCGAATTCGAGGAGGACCGACAGGTGCCGCAGACCGCCGACGACATGGACGCCGTCGCGGTGCGCACCTGGTGCTCGCTGGCCCTGGAGGCGCTGGGCCGGGAGCGCGAGGCGATCGACGCGATCAATGTGTACCCCGTCGCCGACGGAGACACCGGCACGAACCTCTATCTCACCATGGAGTCCGCGACCCAGGCAGTCGAAGCGGTCTTCGCCGCCCACGAGACCGGTACGACCGTGCCCGGCGCCGCCGACGCGGTACGGGCCATGGCACACGGAGCACTGATCGGTGCCCGCGGAAACTCCGGCACGATCCTGGCCCAGCTGCTGCGCGGAATGGCGGGGGTGCTGGCCGACGGGCACGATGCGGACCGTCTGCGCCGGGCGCTCGCCGAGGCGGCCACAGCAGCCCGGCAGGCGGTCGCCCACCCCGTCGAGGGCACCGTGCTGACCGTGGCCACCGCAGCCGCCGAGGCCGCCGTGCGCTCGGCGGCCGACGACGGAACCGCGGCAGTCGCGCGGGCGGCGTACGACGGAGCGCGGACGGCCCTGGAGGCGACCCCCGGACAGCTCGCCGTCCTCGGACGGGCGGGCGTCGTGGACGCTGGTGGACGGGGCCTGGTGACGGTGCTCGGGGCGCTCGTCGAAGCCGTCTCCGGGCGGGCTCCCGAGCGCACATACGCGGCCGTGCCCGCGACCGTGGTCCCTGTGCCCGAGGACTGCGCGGAGGGCGGACCGGCCTTCGAAGTCATCTACCTGCTGGAGGCCACGGACGACGCCGTGGACCGGCTACGGACCCGGCTCGACGGGCTCGGCGACTCGCTCGTGGTGGTGGGCGGCGACGGGCTGTGGAACGTCCATGTGCATGTCGACGACGCGGGTGCGGCGGTGGAGGCCGGTGTCGAGGCGGGGCGGCCGTATCGCATCCGGATCACCCACTTCGGCGTGGACCGCGTGCACCCCCACACCGAACCCGTGCAGCGTGCGGTCGTCGTGGTGGTCCCCGGCGAAGGGCTCCGCGGCCTGTGCAAGGAGGCCGGGGCGACGACGGTTCTGGCGCGCCCCGGGGAGCCGCCCGCCAGCGGCGAACTGGTCGACGCGATCCGCCGGGCGCACGCCCGCGAGGTGGTGGTGCTGCCCAACGACGCGGAGCTGCGCCACACCGCCGCTGCCGCCGCCGAACAGGCCCGCGCGGAGGGCGTCCGGGTCGCCCTGATCCCGACCCGGGCCGCCGTCCAGGGCATCGCGGCCCTCGCCGTCCACGAACCCGACCGCAGCTTCGACGAGGACGTGGTGGCGATGACCGCCGCGGCCGGCGCCACCCGCTACGCCGAACTGGCCGTCGCCGAGCGGCAGTCCTGGACCATGGCGGGCATCTGCCAGGCCGGCGACATCCTGGGCCTGATCGACGGCGACGTTGCGGTCATCGGCGAGGACGTACCGGAAACGGCCCGGAACGTGCTGGACCGCATGCTGGCGGCGGGCGGCGAACTGGTGACCCTGGTCCTCGGCGAGGACGTCCCCGTCAGCCTGGCCGACGCACTGGAGGAGCACGTACGCGAGGGCTATCTGGCGGTCGACACGGTGGTGTACCGGGGCGGCCACCAGTGCGCTCCGCTGCTGATCGGGGTGGAGTAGCGCGGGAGCCGGTCCTCGGGGCGTGGCGACAATTCTGACCAGGGGATTCCGGCGTTCCGCGTGGTGCCCGCCGGACATCTGTCAGTGGTGTGGTGTGCAATGGATCGCGTGTCTGCGTTCGATGAACCCCTCAAGAAGCTGCTCGGCGGAGCCACCGCGAAGGTGATGGCCGACCACCTCGACCTGCACACGGTCGGTGATCTGCTGCACCACTACCCGCGGCGGTACGAGGAGCGCGGCCGACTCACTGCGCTGACCGACCTCCCGCTGGACGAGCATGTGACGGTGGTCGCCCAGGTCGCCGACGCCCGCATCATGATGTTCAACAACGGCCGCGGCAAGCGCCTCGAAGTGACCCTCACGGATGGCAACGGCCGCCTCCAGCTGGTCTTCTTCGGGCATGGCGTCCACAAGCCGCACAAGGAGCTGCTGCCCGGCCGACGGGCGATGTTCGCGGGCAAGGTCTCCGTCTTCAACCGGAAGATGCAGCTGGCCCACCCCACGTACCAGCTGCTGGACACCGAGGACACGGACGAGGCCACCGAAGCGGTGGACGCCTTCGCCGGGCGGCTGCTGCCGATCTACCCGGCCTGCAAGCAGCTGGACTCGTGGCGGATCGCCAAGGCCGTCGACACCGTGCTGCCCAGCGCGCGGGAAGCCGTCGACCCGCTGCCGCCGCGTCTGCGCGAGGGCCGCGGGTTCACCCCACTCCCGGAAGCGCTGCTGAAGGTCCACCGCCCGCAGACCAAGGCGGACATCGCACAGGCCAGGGACCGGCTGAAGTGGGACGAGGCCTTCGTCCTCCAGGTCGCGCTGGCCCGCCGCAGATACGCCGACACCCAGCTCCCGGCAGTGGCCCGCAGACCCGGGCCCGGCGGACTGCTCGACGCCTTCGACGCCAAGCTGCCCTTCACCCTCACCGAAGGCCAGCAGAAGGTCTCCAAGGAGATCTTCGACGACCTGGCGACCGAGCACCCGATGCACCGGCTCCTGCAGGGCGAGGTCGGATCGGGGAAGGCACAGCCACTCGATTCGTTGGTCTTGACCCCTCAGGGCTACAAACCCATGGGCGACATCCGGCAAGGCGACGAGGTAGTGGTTCCCGAGGGGGAAGTCGCCGTAGTGGACGGGGTCTTCCCTCAGGGAGTGCGGGATGTATGGCGACTTGTTCTGTCCGACGACACGGCTGTCGAATGCGATGACGAACATCTGTGGATCGTCGGGACCAGCTGCGCCTGGGACCGGGGGCAAGCGCCCAAGGTGATGACAACCCGCGAGATCAGGATGGACACTTTCAAGGCCAACGGTTCGTCGAAATGGTATGTGCCATCGGCCACGCCAGTGGATCTCAGTTGCGGTTCCGAACCGCCCCTCGATCCCTACGTTTTCGGATTGTTGCTGGGAGACGGCTCGTTCCGGCACAACCTTCGTCTGTCCACGGTCGACGACGAGATCCTGGCGGCCGTCCGCACCACAGTGGCGCCCGACTGCGAACTCGTGCCCGTGCCCGGTTCCCGCTGCGACTACACAATCCGGATGACGAGGCCGAAGTCCGGA
Organism: Streptomyces sp. NPDC001832; assembly: GCF_040297265.1. Classification (NCBI taxonomy): domain Bacteria; kingdom Bacillati; phylum Actinomycetota; class Actinomycetes; order Kitasatosporales; family Streptomycetaceae; genus Streptomyces; species Streptomyces sp. NPDC001832. The sequence continues at coordinate 46,294 of NZ_JBEOYU010000032.1, read as the reverse complement.
TCACAAAGGAACCCAGTGATCAGTGCACTGCGTGCGCTGGGGCTGTGGGGGGTGACGTCGCACGACAAGTTCATCCCACCCGTGTTCAAGAACACATCGATGAAGAACCGGCTCGCTGTGTTGCAGGGGCTCATGGACACGGACGGGACTTTGGACGCTCAAGGGATGAGTATTTCGTTCTGCTCCGCATCCCGGAGATTGGCCGAGGACGTGGCGTGGCTTGTTCGCTCCCTCGGTGGGCACGCCAGGACGCTGCCCACGAAAACGGCCTTCAATGTGTCGATTGCCCTGCCTGCCGAGTACGTGCCATTTCAGCTCACTCGCAAGGTTGCCCGGATCCGGCCCAGGCCGAAACACAACACGTTCCGGCGCGGGATCCGTGCGGTCGAGTACGTCGGTCGCAAACCGGTCCAGTGCATCAGTGTCGCCCACCCGAGCCACGCATACATCACGGATCACTTCACGGTCACGCACAACACCATGGTTGCCCTGCGCGCCATGCTCGGCGTCGTCGACGCGGGCGGACAGGCCGCCATGCTCGCGCCCACCGAGGTGCTCGCCCAGCAGCACCACAGGTCCATCACCGAAATGATGGGCGAGCTGGCCGAGGGGGGAATGCTGGGCGGCTCCGAGCAGGGGACGAAGGTGGTGCTGCTCACCGGCTCCATGGGTGTCGCGGCCCGCCGCCAGGCGCTGCTCGACCTCGTCACAGGCGAGGCCGGGATCGTGATCGGCACACATGCGCTGATCGAGGACAAGGTGCAGTTCCACGACCTGGGCCTGGTCGTCGTCGACGAACAGCACCGCTTCGGGGTGGAACAGCGCGATGCCCTGCGTTCCAAGGGGAAGCAGCCGCCGCATCTGCTGGTCATGACCGCGACCCCCATTCCCCGTACGGTCGCCATGACCGTCTTCGGCGACCTGGAGACGTCAGTACTGGACCAGCTGCCGGCCGGCCGCTCACCGATCGCCAGCCATGTAGTACCCGCCAAGGACAAGCCGCACTTCCTCAGCCGCGCCTGGGAACGGGTCCGGGAGGAAGTGGAGAACGGACATCAGGCCTATGTGGTCTGCCCCCGTATCGGTGACGACGCCGAGGACGAGGCGGCAGGCAAGAAGGGGAAGAAGGCGGCCGAGGGCGACGGCGAGAAGCGCCCGCCGCTCGCCGTCCTGGACATCGCCGAACAGCTCGCCCAGGGCCCGCTCGCCGGTCTGCGCATCGCAGTGCTGCACGGCAGGATGAACCCTGACGACAAGGACGACGTGATGCGCCGCTTCGCCGCGGGACAGGTCGACGTCCTCGTCGCCACCACCGTCATCGAGGTCGGGGTCAACGTCCCCAACGCCACCGTCATGGTGATCATGGACGCCGACCGGTTCGGGGTCTCCCAGCTGCACCAGTTGCGCGGCCGGGTCGGCCGCGGTTCCGCCGCAGGCCTCTGTCTGCTGGTCAGCGAGGCCCACGAGGCCAGCCCCGCCCGCGCCCGGCTCTCCGCCGTCGCCGCCACCCTCGATGGCTTCGAGCTGTCCCGGATCGACCTCGAACAGCGCCGCGAGGGCGATGTCCTCGGCCAGGCCCAGTCCGGGGTCCGCTCCTCGCTGCGGATGCTCACCGTCATCGACGACGAGGAGGTCATCGCCGCCGCCCGCGAGGAGGCCGCCGCGGTCGTCGCCACCGACCCGGAGCTGGAACACCTGCCCGAGCTGCGGATCGCGCTGGACGCGCTGCTGGACAAGGAGCGAGAGGAGTACCTGGACAAGGGGTGACAGGGACGACGGGTGCGCGGGCCTGATCCGCCACAACGCCATATCGTGGATGGCACGGCGCCGCAGCACCCTGTGGGCCACCCACGAACCGAGGACCAGACACCCATGACTCGCGTGATCGCCGGCACGGCCGGCGGACGCCGCCTGGCCGTCCCGCCCGGCACCGGCACCCGCCCCACCTCCGACCGTGCACGCGAGGGCCTCTTCTCCACCTGGGGGGCCCTCCTGGGCAGCTTCCACGGCACACGTGTCGCGGATCTTTACGCGGGCTCCGGCGCCGTCGGCCTGGAGGCGCTCTCCCGCGGCGCGGTCCACGCCCTGCTCGTCGAGGCCGACCCCAAGGCCGTCCGCACCGTCCGGGACAACGTCCGCGCACTCGGTCTGCCCGGCGCCGAAGTCCGTACCGGCAAAGCCGAACAGATCGTGACGGGACCAGTGCCCGCGGAGCCGTACGACGTGGTTTTCCTGGACCCGCCGTATGCAGTGACCGACGACGATCTCGGCGAGATACTGCTCACACTCCGTGCCCAGGGGTGGCTCACGGCTGACGCGCTCGTCACCGTTGAACGCAGCACCAGGGGCGGAGAATTCAGCTGGCCCGAGGGATTCGAGCCGCTGCGGGCCCGCCGCTACGGCGAGGGAACGCTTTGGTACGGTCGCGCCGCCTCTACGTGCGAAGACGCACGATGACCGGACCGGAGAGGGAGGGAATCAAGTTGCGCCGCGCAGTCTGTCCGGGGTCCTTCGACCCCATCACCAATGGACACCTCGACATCATTGGCCGTGCCTCGAAGCTGTACGACGTCGTACATGTCGCGGTGATGATCAACCAGTCCAAGAAGGGCCTGTTCACGATCGACGAGCGGATCGACCTGATCCGCCAGGTCACCGCGGACTTCGGCAACGTCCAGGTCGAGTCCTTCCATGGCCTCCTGGTGGACTTCTGCAAGCAGCGCGACATCCCGGCGATCGTGAAGGGCCTGCGGGCCGTCAGCGACTTCGACTACGAGCTGCAGATGGCCCAGATGAACAACGGCCTCTCCGGCGTCGAAACGCTCTTCGTGCCGACCAATCCCACCTACAGCTTCCTGTCGTCCTCCCTGGTCAAGGAAGTCGCGACCTGGGGCGGCGACGTCTCCCACCTGCTGCCCCCGGTGGTTCACGAAGCACTCATCGAGCGCCTCGCTCAGCGCTGAAGAACTGACGAACCGTCACCGGGTGTCGGGCGGGCGTCGACTGGCCGTACAGTCGTCCCGTCCGTCTCCAAAACAGCTGTAGAGAGTGGCGAGCACACGGTGGACGTGCAGAAGAAGCTCGACGAGATCGTCGAGGCGGTCGGGAGCGCCCGGTCCATGCCCATGTCGGCTTCGTGCGTGGTCAACCGCGCTGAGCTGCTCGCGATGCTCGAAGAGGTGCGCGAGGCCCTGCCCGGCTCGCTCGCCCATGCCCAGGAGCTCATCGGCGGCCGGGAGCAGATGGCCGAGCAGGCCCGTCAGGAGGCCGAGCGGATCATCGAGGCCGCACACGCCGAACGCGCCTCGCTGATCTCCGAGACCGAGGTCGCCAGGCAGTCCCGCAGCGAGGCCGACCGCATCCTCGGCGAGGCCCGCCGCGAGGCCGAGGAGGTCCGTGCCGAGGCCGACGAGTACGTCGACAGCAAGCTCGCCAACTTCGAGGTCGTCCTCACCAAGACCATCGGCTCCGTCGACCGGGGCCGCGAGAAGCTCCTCGGCCGTGGCCAGGCCTTCGACGAGCAGGGATACGAGGACCCGGACTTCGCAGAGGCCCCCGAGCGCAGCAGCGACCCGGCCACGCTCCAGCGCCGTGCTGACGAGTACGTCGACACCAAGCTCGGCGCCTTCGAGGCCGTGCTCGCCAAGACCCTGGAGGCGGTCGGCCGCGGCAGGGAGAAGCTGCACGGCAAGGTCGCCACCGATGAGCTCGGCGCGCACGTGGCCGCCCAGGACGCGGCGGGCAGCCAGGGGCACATGAGCGACGAGGACCACTGGGCCGGCCTCGCCGCGCTCGCCACCCCGGAGCCGCAGCCGGTGCATCAGCATGTTCCGCACTTCCCCGCCCAGGCCCAGCCGGGCTACGCGGAGACGTACGCGTACCAGGAGCAGCCGCAGCAGGACGCCTACGGGTACCAGCAGCAGCCCGACCCGTACGCCGCCTATCAGCAGCAGGACTACGGCCAGAGTCAGGTCCAGGTCCCGGTCCAGGGGTACGACGGCTGGCAGCAGCAGCCCATGCAGGCCCAGCAGGCACTCCAGCCGCAGGGCGAGAGCGCCCTCGACGAGACCAGCCTCTTCGACACCAGCATGATCGACCTGGACCAGCTCCGCCGGTACGAACAGGAGCGCTGACCGGGCGGTGCAGGGGCCGGGCGGACCGGTTTGGGAGCTGGGCGGCGTGTCCAGTATCCTGGCTCCTCGGTCGCGCGTATGTCCGCGATCCCGGCTGCCCGCTTCGAATCCGAATCCGGTCGGCCCTCCCCACGATGTGCGATGCACATGATTTCGAAAGCAGGAAAAGCCCTGAACGGCCACCTCGACCACCGAAACCCCCTCGTGTTCGACACGCACGAGCTGGGTCGGCGTCCTGGTGCCCTCCAGCGGCTGACCCGCTCGGTGGACGCACCCGGTTCACCAGCCCTCGGCATCGACGGGGTCATCGGTGTGCCGGAAGGCGCACCCGTGGAGCTGGACCTCCGTCTCGAATCGGTCGTGGAGGGGGTGCTTGTCACAGGCACCGCCCGTGCGTCGGCCGAGGGGGAGTGCGTAAGGTGTCTGGAGCCGCTGCGCCAAGAGGTTGCGGCGGACTTCCAGGAGATGTTCTCGTACCCTGACGCCGATGACCGGGGCCGCAGCAGCAAAGCGGAACCGACCGACGACGCCGAGGACGACGAGGACAGGCTCTTCATCGAGGACGGCCTGTTCGACCTCGAACCAGTGCTGCGCGATGCGGTGGTGCTCGCACTGCCGATGCAGCCGGTGTGCCGGGAGTCCTGTGCCGGTCTGTGTTCCGAATGCGGAATCAGGCTGGACGAGAACCCCGGTCACCACCACGATGCCGTCGACATCCGTTGGGCGGCATTGCAAGGACTCGCCGACACCGTTCAGGACGGCGAGAAGGACAACATGGGCGGCGCCGAAGCGGGCGTCGACGAGAAGCAGGAGAAGTAGCCGTGGCTGTTCCGAAGCGGAAGATGTCGCGCAGCAACACGCGCCACCGCCGGTCGCAGTGGAAGGCTGCGGTCCCCACCCTGGTTTCGTGTGAGCGTTGCCAGGAGCCGAAGCTGCAGCACATCGCGTGCCCCAGCTGCGGCACGTACAACAAGCGCCAGGTCCTCGAGGTCTGAGCGGCTGGTGAGAGGCCCGATGTCTGAGTTGTCCAACGCCAAGAAGCAGGCAGACAACGTCAACACAGCCTCGTCCCACACGCTTCTGGAAGGGCGGCTCGGGTATCACCTCGAGTCCGCCCTTCTGGTGCGTGCGCTGACCCATCGTTCGTACGCATACGAGAACGGCGGTCTGCCCACCAATGAGCGGCTCGAATTCCTCGGGGATTCGGTACTCGGCCTGGTGGTCACGGACACGCTGTACCGCACCCACCCCGACCTGCCCGAAGGCCAGCTGGCCAAATTGCGGGCCGCGGTGGTCAACTCGCGTGCACTTGCGGAAGTGGGCCGTGGCCTCGAGCTCGGCTCCTTCATCCGGCTCGGCCGCGGTGAAGAGGGCACGGGCGGCAGGGACAAGGCATCCATCCTTGCCGACACCCTTGAAGCGGTGATCGGCGCGGTCTACCTCGACCAGGGTCTCAGTGCGGCCTCGGAGCTGGTCCACCGGCTCTTCGACCCGCTGATCGACAGGTCCTCGAACCTCGGCGCCGGCCTGGACTGGAAGACCAGCCTCCAGGAACTCACCGCGAGCGAGAGCCTCGGTGTCCCCGAGTACCTCGTCACGGAGACCGGCCCGGACCACGAGAAGACCTTTACTGCTACTGCTCGCGTCGGTGGTGTCTCGTACGGCACCGGCACCGGCCGTAGCAAGAAGGAAGCGGAGCAGCAGGCGGCGGAGTCCGCCTGGCGCGAGATCAGCGCCGCCGCGGAAGCGCGGGAGGCCGCGGCGAAGGCTGCTTCCGGCGCAGGGGCCGCCGACACCTCTGCCGGCCCGTCGTCGTCCACGGACGTCGCTCCGGCCTGACCCGAGAAACCCTCGGTGCCCTGCGCACCGAGGGTTTTTCCTGCCCGGATATCCTTTTTATTTCTCCAGTTCCCTTCTCCAGGAGCGACACCGTGCCCGAGCTGCCCGAGGTCGAAGTCGTACGACGCGGTCTTGAGCGCTGGGTCACCGGCCGCACGGTCGGCGACGTCGAGGTGCTGCACCCGCGTGCGGTCCGCCGCCATCTCGCGGGCGGTGTGGACTTCGCGGCCCGGCTCGGCGGCGCCCGCCTCGGAACGGCCATGCGCCGCGGCAAGTACCTCTGGGTGCCGCTGAACGATGCGTCCAGCTCGCTGCTGGGCCACCTCGGTATGAGCGGCCAGCTGCTCGTACAGCCGCAGGACGCCCCCGACGAGAAGCATCTGCGCATCCGGATCCGCTTCGACGACTCGCTCGGTACCGAGCTGCGCTTTGTCGACCAGCGGACCTTCGGAGGGCTCTCTCTCCACGAATGCGCCGCCGACAGTACGGACGGGCTGCCCGACACCATCGCGCACATCGCCCGCGACCCCTTGGACCCGGCCTTCGACGACACGGCCTTCCACACGGCCCTGCGACTGCGCCGTACGACGGTCAAGCGTGCGCTGCTCGACCAGTCGCTGATCAGCGGAGTCGGCAACATCTACGCGGACGAGGCGCTCTGGCGCACCAAGCTGCACTACGACCGGCCGACCGCGACCCTCACCCGCCCCAAGTCGGCCGAGCTGCTGGGCCATGTCCGCGACGTGATGAACGCGGCGCTCGACCAGGGTGGCACCAGCTTCGACAGCCTCTACGTCAATGTGAACGGCGAGTCCGGCTACTTCGACCGCTCGCTCGACGCATACGGGCGAGAGGGCGAGCCCTGCCACCGCTGCGGTACGCCGATGCGTCGCCGCCCGTGGATGAACCGGTCCAGCTATTTCTGCCCGCGCTGCCAGCGACCGCCGCGCGCGGCTTCCCCGTCCCGGAATTCCGGGCTCGGGTGGGCCTCGTCGTAACGGTCACGGGCCGCGGACGCGCCGATTCCGTACTAAGCGATCGGCCGGTTAGCGTTCGGGCATGAACGAAGACGTACGACTCACCGCCTGGGTACGCGGACGAGTACAGCGAGTAGGGTTCCGCTGGTTCACCAGGGCAAACGCCCTGGAGATCGGTGGCCTCACCGGATTCGCCCTCAATCTCGACGACGGCAGGGTGCAGGTCGTCGCCGAGGGGCGACGTGAGAATTGCCATCGTCTGCTGGAATGGCTGCGCTCGGACGACACACCCGGACGCGTTGACGGAGTCACTGAGATCTGGGACACCCCGCGCGGCGGATACGAGGGCTTCGCGATCCGCTGATCCGGGCTCGGTACGGGCCGTCGCGGGGGGCTGTGTTCGGACCGTGTTCGATGGGCGGCGCGGGGTGACGGGGTGGGCGCTCATTTGCGTACACATGAAATGACCTGCGGAATGTCCGGGTGGTTGCCAAGAATCGGTTGGCGTGCCAGGCTGCGGCAGTAAGGATGATCTCCACGCCCCCGAGGGGCCCGCAGGAGAGTCGCGCCGCATGATCGTCAGGCCGCGCGACCCCGGGCCGCCTGTCTCTACAGGGCGTGATCGTGTTGACCGTCAAACTTTTTGGTGAGACGCTGAAATCCCCGCGCACCTTAGCTGTTTGGCAGAGCTGTTTGGCAGCAGAACAGCAGTGGATACAGGGCACTGTCAAGCACCGCGGGTGCGATTCCCTCACGACCCACACCGCATCGGTCGGTCACTCAGTGTGGAGGACCATCCATCATGGCAAAGGCGCTTCTCGGTTACGTCGGCGGTTCCGACCCGCGACTCCTCGCCGAGATGCGACGGCTCCAGCAGCGCGTCCAGGACCTCGAATCCGAGCTCGTACGGATTCAGGACGAGAACGACGCACTCAACGCCGCCGCCCAGCACCAAGAGTCGCTGCTCGACAGCATCGACATCGACGTACCTCAGGCGGAACCAGCGCTGACCTGACCGGTGGCCCCCAGGGCCGGTCGGGCTGTCCGCGTCAGCCGTCCGAGATCATCCCGGATCGTCGCCGGATCATTGAAGATCACTGCTCTTGATCTGTCACCACCGTGACATGTCCTTGATCCGTCATGCGCTGCACCAGCAATACCGCGCACGCAACACCGCACAAAGCAAAAGATTCACAAGGGGCGCTCCGGCGTCCCTTCTTTCTTTTCCGCTCGGACCTGTGCGTGACCCGCCCGGACACTCACGCCTTCCCTTACCGTCTGATGTGCCCTGCACCTTCATCAGTGAAACCGAGAGTGAAAGGTAGAGTCCGGCGGCGTGCACCTCAAGGCCCTGACCCTGCGTGGTTTCAAATCGTTCGCCTCCGCCACGACGCTGCGGTTCGAACCCGGTATCACGTGCGTCGTCGGTCCCAATGGGTCGGGCAAGTCCAATGTGGTGGATGCGCTTTCCTGGGTCATGGGGGAGCAGGGTGCCAAATCCCTGCGCGGCGGCAAGATGGAAGACGTGATCTTCGCCGGAACCACCGGGCGGCCGCCGCTCGGACGGGCGGAAGTATCGCTGACCATCGACAATTCCGACGGTGCGCTGCCGATCGAGTACGCCGAGGTGACGATCACTCGGATCATGTTCCGCAATGGCGGCAGCGAATACCAGATCAATGGCGACACCTGTCGGCTCCTGGACATCCAGGAACTCCTCTCGGACTCCGGTATCGGCCGCGAGATGCATGTCGTCGTCGGCCAGGGCCGGCTGGACTCCGTACTCCATGCCGATCCGATGGGGCGGCGCGCATTCATCGAGGAAGCCGCGGGTGTGCTCAAACACCGCAAGCGAAAAGAGAAGGCGCTGCGGAAACTGGACGCGATGGGGGCCAATCTGGCCCGTGTCCAGGACTTGACCGGCGAGCTGCGACGGCAACTGAAGCCTCTGGGCCGGCAGGCGGCCGTGGCGCGCCGGGCCGCCGTCATCCAGGCCGACCTGCGCGATGCCAGGCTGCGGCTGCTCGCCGACGACCTGGTGCGGCTGCACACCGCGCTGCGCAGCGAGATCGCCGACGAAGCGGCGCTCAAGCAGCGCAGGGAGGCCGCTGAGGCGGAGCTCAAGGCGGCCCTGGCACGAGAGGCGGAGCTGGAGGACGAGGTACGGCGGCTGGGCCCGCTGCTTCAGCGGGCCCAGCAGACCTGGTACGGGCTGTCGCAGCTGGCCGAACGGGTGCGCGGCACGATCTCGCTGGCCGATGCCCGGGTGAAGAGCGCCGGTGCGGCGCCCGAGGAGGAGCGGCGCGGCAGGGACCCTGAAAGCATGGAGCGGGAGGCCGCCCGCATTCGTGAGCAGGAGGCGGAGCTGGAGGCCGCACTGGAGGCGGCTGAACACGCGTTGGAGGAATCCGCCGCCCATCGCGCCGATCTGGAACGGGAGTTGGTGGCCGAGGAGCGCAGGATCAAGGACGCCGCCCGGGCCATCGCGGACCGCCGCGAAGGCCTCGCCCGGCTGAACGGACAGGTCAACGCGGCCCGAAGCCGGGCCGGTTCGGCACAGGCCGAGATCGACCGGCTGGCCGCTTCCCGCGACGAGGCGCAGGCGCGGGCGGTCGCCGCCCAGGAGGAGTACGAACAGCTCAAGGCCGAGGTCGAGGGCCTGGACGCGGGCGACGCGGAGCTGGCTGAGCGGCACGATGCCGCCAAGCGGGAACTCGCGCAGGCGGAAGCGGAGCTCTCCGCGGCCCGGGAGGCCACCACCGCCGCCGAACGGAAACGGGCGGCCGTTGCGGCCCGCCATGAAGCACTTGCCCTCGGCCTGCGCCGCAAGGACGGCACCGGTGTGCTGCTCGGCGCGCGAGAGGGCCTGTCGGGCCTGCTCGGCCCGGCCGCGGAACTTCTGACGGTGGCGCCTGGGCACGAGGTGGCGGTGGCGGCGGCACTGGGCACGGCGGCGGACGCGGTCGCGGTGACGGACCCGGCCACGGCAGCGGAAGCGATCCGGTTGCTGCGCAAACAGGACGCTGGGCGGGCGGCGCTGCTGTTGGGCGGGGTGTGGGGTGGGGAGCCTGATCATGGTGGTGCTGGTGATGCCGCTGGTGTCGGTGGTGCCGCTGGTGTCGGTGGTGCCTCTGGTGCTGGTGGGGTCGATGTGGCCGGAGCGCCCGCTGAAGGTCCGCCCGCTGAAGGTCCGCCCGCAGTGGCCGGCCTCGTCCGCGGGCCCGTCGAACTGGTGGGTGCCGTACGGAGGCTGGTGCGGGACATGGTGGTCGTCGGCACCCTGGAGGATGCCGAGGATCTCATCGCCGTACACCCGGAACTGACGGCCGTGACCGCCGAGGGGGACATCCTGTCGGCCCACTTCGCGCACGGCGGTTCCGCCGGGGCGCCGACCCTCCTCGAAGTGCAGGCATCGGTCGACGAGGCTGCCGCCCAGTTGGAGGAACTGGGCGTGCGGTGCGCGGAGTTGACCGAGGCCCAGCGGCTCGCGGGGGAGCGGCGCGGCGCGAGCGCCGTGCTGGTCGAGGAGTTGGGGGAGCGGCGCCGGGCCGCAGAGCGGGAGAAGGCCGGGGTGGCCCAGCAGCTCGGCCGGCTCGCCGGGCAGGCCCGTGGCGCCGCGGGCGAGGCCGAGCGGATGACCGCGTCCGCCGCCCGTGCCCAGGAGGCGCTGGAGCGGGCGACGGAGGAGGCCGAGGAACTGGCCGAGCGGCTGCTCGTCGCCGAGGAGATGCCGGTCGAGGAGGAGCCGGACAACTCCGTGCGCGACCGGCTCGCCGCCGACGGTGCCAACGCCCGCCAGACCGAGATGGAGGCCCGTCTCCAGGTGCGTACCCATGAGGAGAGGGTCAAGGGGCTCGCGGGCCGCGCGGACGCCCTCGACCGGGGCGCCCGCACCGAACGCGAGGCCCGCGCCCGTGCCGAGCAGCGCCGTGCCAGGCTGCGGCACGAGGCGGCGGTGGCATCCGCCGTCGCGTCCGGCGCCCGTCAGCTGCTGGCCCATGTCGAGGTGTCCGTCGTTCGGGCCGAGCAGGAGCGGGGCGCGGCCGAGGCGGTGAAGGCGGAGCGGGAGCGGGAGCTGGCGGCCGGGCGTACCCGGGGCCGCGACCTCAAGAACGAGCTGGACAAGCTCACCGACTCCGTCCACCGTGGCGAGGTGCTCGGTGCCGAGAAGCGGCTGCGGATGGAGCAGCTGGAGGCTAAGGCGCTGGAGGAGCTGGGCGTCGAGCCGGCCGGGCTGGCCGCCGAGTACGGCCCCGACCAGCTCGTACCGCCGTCACCGGCCGCCGAGGGCGAGCAGCTGCCTCAGGACCCGGAGCACCCGCGCAACCAGCCGAAGCCGTTCGTCAGGGCCGAGCAGGAGAAGCGGCTGAAGTCGGCCGAACGGGCGTATCAGCAACTCGGGAAGGTGAATCCGCTCGCCCTGGAGGAGTTCGCGGCGCTGGAGGAGCGGCACAAGTTCCTCTCCGAGCAGCTCGAAGACCTGAAGAAGACGCGGGCAGATCTGATACAGGTGATCAAGGAAGTCGACGAGCGGGTCGAGCAGGTGTTCACCGAGGCGTATCGGGACACGGCCCGTGAGTTCGAGGGTGTCTTCTCGCGGCTCTTCCCGGGTGGCGAGGGGCGGCTCATCCTGACCGACCCGGACAACATGCTCGCGACCGGTGTGGACGTGGAGGCCCGGCCGCCCGGCAAGAAGGTCAAGCGGCTCTCGCTGCTGTCCGGCGGGGAACGCTCGCTCACGGCGGTGGCGCTGCTGGTCTCGATCTTCAAGGCCAGGCCGAGCCCGTTCTATGTGATGGACGAGGTCGAGGCGGCGCTCGACGACACCAATCTGCAGCGGCTGATCCGGATCATGGAGGAACTCCAGGAGAGCTCTCAGCTGATCGTGATCACGCACCAGAAGCGGACGATGGAGGTAGCCGACGCGCTGTACGGAGTCTCGATGCAGGGCGACGGCGTTTCCAAGGTCATCAGCCAGCGGCTGCGCTGATCCCTTTATTCGAATTTCACACTTCGATGCCCATTTTTGGGTATTTCTGGGCAGATGTGCGTCAATGGGGAAATCTTGGCTTCGAAATTTGATCACATAGTTTCTGCCAAGTCGTCATCGCGTTCAAGCGGTGACAGCCGAGAAGCTATGCGCCAAGGGCTCGCCCCACACGTGACGACGCGGCCAGGCATCAGGAGTACATGTGACCAGCACAACGCGGGGACCGGCATCCGGGGCCCGAGAGGCCCATCCGGACCACATCGGCCATGTCATCTTCATCACGGCAGCCGCTGCGATGGGTGGCTTCCTTTTCGGCTATGACAGCTCCGTCATCAACGGCGCCGTCGAGGCGATCCGCAGCCGGTACGACATCGGCTCGGCAACGCTCGCCCAGGTCATCGCCATCGCGCTGATCGGCTGTGCGATCGGCGCGGCCACGGCGGGGCGCATCGCCGACCGAATCGGCCGTATCCGCTGCATGCAGATCGCCTCCCTGCTCTTCACCGTCAGCGCCGTCGGTTCCGCGCTCCCGTTCGCGCTCTGGGACCTGGCGATGTGGCGCATCATCGGTGGCTTCGCCATCGGTATGGCCTCGGTGATCGGCCCGGCGTACATCGCCGAGGTCTCGCCGCCCGCCTACCGCGGCCGGCTCGGCGCCTTCCAGCAGGCGGCGATCGTCATCGGCATCGCCATCTCCCAGCTGGTCAACTACGGCATTCTGCAGCTCGCCGGCGGAGATCAGCGGGGCAAGACCGGCGGGCTCGAGGCCTGGCAGTGGATGCTCGGCGTGATGGTCGTCCCCGCCGTCCTGTACGGGCTCCTGTCGTTCGCGATCCCCGAGTCGCCGCGGTTTCTCATCTCGGTTGGCAAGAAGGACAGGGCCCGGCGGATCCTCGAAGAGGTCGAGGGCAAGGATGTCGACCTCGATGTCCGGGTGGCCGAGATCGAGACCGCCATGCACCGTGAGCACAAGTCCAGGTTCAAGGACCTGCTCGGCGGCCGTTTCGGCTTCCTGCCGATCGTCTGGGTCGGTATCGGCCTGTCGGTCTTCCAGCAACTCGTCGGCATCAACGTGGCGTTCTACTACTCGGCGACGCTGTGGCAGTCCGTCGGCATCGACCCGTCGGACTCGTTCTTCTACTCGTTCACCACGTCGATCATCAACATCGTCGGTACCGTGATCGCGATGGTGCTGGTGGACCGGGTGGGGCGCAAGCCGCTCGCGCTGGTCGGCTCCACCGGCATGGCCGTCGCCCTCGCCTGCGAGGCCTGGGCCTTCTCCGCCCATCTGGTCGACGGCAAGCTGCCCCACACCCAGGGCCTCGTGGCGCTCGCCGCCGCCCATGCGTTCGTACTCTTCTTCGCCCTGTCGTGGGGCGTCGTGGTTTGGGTCTTCCTCGGTGAGATGTTCCCGAACAGGATCCGCGCCGCCGCGCTGGGTGTCGCCGCGTCCGCACAGTGGATGGCCAACTGGGCGATCACCGCGAGCTTCCCGAGTCTGTCCGAGTGGAACCTGTCGGGCACGTACATCATCTACGCATGCTTCGCCACGCTCTCGATCCCCTTCGTGCTCACGTTCGTGAAGGAGACCAAGGGCAAGGCATTGGAGGAGATGGGCTGAGACCGACTGCCCTTACGGAACGCCCCGGCCCGCACCCGCGCGCCGGGGCAGTTCCTTGTGGGCCGGGTCAGTGCGCGACCGCCTCGCAGAACAGCCGCAGACTGCGCCACCCCTCCTCGACCGGCATCCCCCCGCACAGCGGATGCAGCACCAGGCTGTCCGGTCGCCCGGCCAGCCCGGCGCACTCGTCCGGCGTGATGACCCGGTAGACCCCCTCGTCCCGCAGCTCCGCCACTGTCGTCGCCGCCGAGCGCACGGCCGAGCGGATGTCCTTGGACTGCCAGGAGGCGTACGTACGAGCCTCGTGCAGGAAGTGCTTGCCGTACTCCGCCCAGGTCCGGTCCGGGTCCTCGGACACATGCAGCAGCGGTGTATCGGCGGACGGCATCATGCAGAAGCCGTCCGTCCCGAATTCCGCACGCTGCCGGTGGTAGTACGCCTCCAGCTCCGGCAGATGCGCGCTCGGGAAGAACGGCAGCCCGAACCGGGCCGCCCGCCGCGCCGCCGCCCGCGAGCTGCCGCCCACCAGCAGCAGCGGATGCGGCTGGGTGTACGGGCGTGGCGTGATCCGGACCGTACGGCCCCGGTACGGGAACGGCTCCCCGGTCCACGCCTGCAACAACGTTTCCAGAAGCTCGTCCTGGAGCCGGCCGCGCCTGCCCCATTCGACGCCGGCCTGTTCGTACTCCTCGGGCCGGTAGCCGATCCCCGCCACCGTGACCAGCCGGCCCGCGCTCAGCAGGTCCAGGACCGCGATGTCCTCGGCCAGCCGCAGCGGGTCGTGCAGCGGGCCGATGATCGCCGAGACGGTGACCGCGATTCGGCGGGTGGCGCCGAAGACGGAGCCCGCGAAGACGAAGGGGGAGGGCAGCCAGCCGTTGGCGGCGCCGTGGTGCTCCTCGGTCTGCACGGTGTCGGCGCCGTGCTCGTCGGCGTACGCGGCCATCTCCAGCGCGGCTCGGTACCGGGCCGAGAGCGACTCGGGGGTGGCATCGGGATCGACGAGATTGAACCGGACCACTGTGAAGGCCATGACACTCGTCCCCTTCGTCGGGCGGACTCGGCGAGGCGGGACATTAGCTGACGTGGCGTCAGAAGTGTAGGGTTGTGACGCCTCCGGGCCGCCCCCGTCCGGCGGGACGCGGCAGGAAGGCGGAATCTTACGACCTCCCCCACGATAGGAGCCCAGTCGCGGGGAGGTCGTTACCTTTGCCGCCAAAAGGTGCATAACGCCCATTTGGATACGGGAGTGATCCTTTGGGGCGTCCCCCTCGCGCGGACGTGACTGATACTGGGTGGGTTATGGAATTCGTCATCCTTGCTGTAGTCATCGCCCTGGTCGCGGTCGGCGTGATCAGCGGGCTCGTGGTCAGCAGCCGCAAGAAGAAGCAGCTGCCCCCGGCGCCGTCGAGCACGCCGACCATCACTCCTCCCGCCGAACCCCATGTCGGCGAGGAAGCCGAGGTGCCGCGCGAGGAACCGCGCCGCACCATCGAGGAGGTCGGTCCCCCTTCGGTAGAGGCTCCCGCCGAGGAAGCCCCCGAGGCCGTCGAGGCCGTCGAGCCGGAGGCGCCCGCCGCCCCCGCCCTCGAGGTCCCCGAGCCCACCGCGGGCCGTCTGGTGCGGCTGCGTGCCCGGCTGGCCCGCTCGCAGAACTCCCTCGGCAAGGGGCTGCTCACGCTCCTGTCCCGCGACAACCTCGACGAGGACACCTGGGAGGAGATCGAGGACACCCTCCTCACCGCCGATGTCGGCGTCGCGCCCACCCAGGAACTGGTGGAGCGGCTCCGTGAACGCGTCCGCGTTCTCGGCACACGTACCCCCGAAGGACTGCGCTCGCTGCTGCGCGAGGAGCTCCTCACCCTGCTCGGCACCGAATTCGACCGCGTGGTCAAGACGGAGAGCGGTGTCGACACCCCCGGCGTCGTGATGGTCGTCGGCGTCAACGGAACCGGCAAGACCACCACCACGGGCAAGCTGGCCCGGGTGCTCGTCGCCGACGGCCGCAGCGTCGTGCTCGGTGCGGCCGACACCTTCCGGGCCGCCGCCGCCGACCAGCTGCAGACCTGGGGGGAGCGCGTCGGCGCCCGCACCGTGCGCGGACCCGAGGGCGGCGACCCGGCGTCGATCGCCTTCGACGCGGTGAAGGAGGGGATCGCCGAGGGCGCCGATGTCGTCCTCATCGACACCGCGGGACGGCTGCACACCAAGACCGGGCTCATGGATGAGCTCGGCAAGGTCAAGCGCGTCGTCGAGAAGCACGGACCGCTCGACGAGATCCTCCTCGTCCTCGACGCCACGACCGGACAGAATGGTCTGGTGCAGGCCCGGGTGTTCGCCGAGGTCGTCGACATCACCGGCATCGTGCTCACCAAGCTGGATGGCACCGCCAAGGGCGGCATCGTCGTCGCCGTCCAGCGCGAACTGGGCGTGCCGGTGAAGCTGGTCGGTCTCGGCGAGGGAGCGGACGATCTGGCTCCGTTCGAGCCGGAGGCGTTCGTGGACGCCCTGATCGGAGACTGAGCCCCGCGCACGCAGCCCCGCGCGCATGCAACAGAGCCCGACCGCATGATGCAACTGCGGTCGGGCTCTTTGCGCGAAAGCGACAGCCCTTCAGCCGGAGAGGGGCGCGCGATGGCAGCTGTAAGCCAGTGTGCCCAGCAGCAGCCGCGCCTGTGGCGGCCTGGCCGCCGTGTCCAGCACCGGCGGGCGCAGCCACCGGACCGGGCCCAGGCCGCCCTCGTCCGACGGTGGGGCGGTGACGTGGCAGCCGGGCCCCAGCGCCCGCAGATCCAGACCCGCGTCGTCCCAGCCCATCCGGTACAGCAGCTGCGGGAGCTGGGCGGCGGCTCCCGGGGCGACGAAGAACTGCGCCCGCCCCGCCGGTGTCACCGCGACCGGTCCGAGCGGCAGTCCCATCCGCTCCATGCGGACCAGGGCCCGGCGCCCGGCCGCTTCGGCGACGTCGAGGATGTCGAAGGTACGGCCCACCGGAAGCAGTATCGAGGCGCCCGGCACCTGGGCCCAGGCGTCCGCCGCCGCGTCGAGCGTGGCGCCCGCGGGGACCTCGGGGGCGGAGTCCAGCGGATGGGCACCGGGGGAGGGGCACGTTGCCTTGCCGCACGAGCAGCGGCCGGCCGCTGCTCGCGCTCCCGGCGCGACAGCCCAGCCCCACAGCCCCGTGTACTCGGCCACTGCCGTGCACTCGGCCGCACGGCCGCGGCGCCATGAGCCGGTGCGCAACTCGCGGATGCCGCCGATCGTGAAGCCCATGCCCCCTCCAACGTGTCCGACTCACTGATGGTTACGACGTGGAGTGCAATCGTGACGCTCCGTCGCCGTTGTCGATTTGCGACGCGCCGGTGCGCTCGGGGTCGTACGACCTGGTCCTCGTGGCCCGTTGCGCATCAGTGCGTCCACTGTTGATCGTCGTGTGTCAAGTGAATCGCGCTTCACGGCGGTGGCGTTCATTCGAAGGGGTGGCGAATGGTGGCGTTTCTGTAATCGCCCTCGCGGAGGCGGTGATCGTAGGATTACCGTCGGTACACGAACCATGGAAGTATGTGCGCCCATGGGTATGCCAGAGGCAATCCGATTTCCTGTTCGATCGTGCGTGACTTCCGTATGGGCAGCATCGGATCAGGGCATTTGGACAGTGCTTCGCGCGGCAGTATTGAGCTGAATGGGGGCGTTCCAGTGAGTGGCAGCGGCGCAGGCGATACGAATGCCGGTAAGCGCCCCAACGGGCAATTGGGCTCGTGGTTCGTGCGCAGCGGCTGGTCGAAGGGCGAGCTGGCGCGGCAGGTGAACCGCCGGGCGCGCCAGATGGGCGCCCACCACATCAGCACCGACACCTCCCGGGTGCGGCGCTGGCTCGACGGCGAACAGCCGCGCGAGCCGATCCCGCGCATCCTTTCCGAGCTCTTCTCGGAGCGCTTCGGCTCCGTCGTCGCCATCGAGGACCTCGGACTGCGCTCCGAGCACCGGACACTGTCCGTGTCCGGCGTCGACCTGCCCTGGGCGGGCCCGCAGACCGTTGCCCTGCTCAGCGAGTTTTCCCGTAGTGATCTCATGCTCGCCCGCCGCGGATTCCTCGGCTCCTCGCTCGCGCTCGCCGCAGGGCCCGCCCTGATCGAACCCATGCAGCGCTGGCTGGTGCCCGTCGCTGTCACCGGACCTGCGCAGCCGGAGCCGGCCGCCGCGGCCCGTCGTCCCTCCCGGCTCTCCAGCCCCGAGCTCGACCTGCTGGAGTCCACCACCGTGATGTTCCGCCAGTGGGACGCGCAGTGCGGCGGCGGACTGCGCCGCAAGGCCGTCGTCGGGCAACTCCACGAGGTCACCGACCTGCTGCAGGAACCGCAGCCGGCGGCCACCGCCAAGAGGCTCTTCCGCTGCGCGGCCGAACTGGCGGAGCTGGCGGGCTGGATGAGCTACGACGTCGGCCTCCAGCCCACTGCCCAGAAGTACTTCGTCCTCGCCCTCCACGCCTCGAAAGAGGCCGGTGACAAACCGCTCGGTTCGTATGTTCTGTCCAGCATGAGCCGCCAGATGATCCACCTCGGACGGCCCGACGACGCCCTCGAGCTGATCCATCTCGCGCAGTACGGCAGCCGGGACTGCGCCACTGCGCGCACCCAGGCCATGCTGTATGCGATGGAGGCCCGCGCGTACGCCAACATGGGCCAGCCCAGTAAGTGCAAACGAGCTGTCCGGATGGCCGAGGACACCTTCCTCGACGCCGGGATCGACGGCGAGCCCGAGCCCGACTGGATCCGCTTCTTCTCGGAGGCCGAGCTCAACGGCGAGAACTCCCACTCGTACCGCGACCTCGCCTATGTCTCGGGCCGTAGCCCCACGTACGCCACGCTTGCCGAACCCCTCATGAAGAAGGCCGTCCGGCTCTTCGGCGAGGACGACGAGCACCGGCGGTCGTACGCGCTCAACCTGATCGGCCTCGCCACCGTCCACCTCCTCCAGCGCGAGCCCGAGCAGTCGACGGTGCCGGCCGAGAAGGCACTGCGCGTCGCCAAGAAGATCCGCTCCGAGCGTGTCAACACCCGGCTCCGCACGACCGTAGACACCGCTGTCAGGGACTTCGGAGACATTCCCGAAGTGGCCCGGCTCAGCGATCTCCTCACCGAGCAACTATCCGAAACCACAGAAGCGGCCTGAGAGGCCACCCGACAGCCTCTGAGAAGCCGCACCCCAGGCCCCGGCCACGGCGACCACCCCGCACAGACCGACTTCGGCTCCCCCAAATTGCCAGGTCGGCGGGTGGTCGGCGTGGCCGGTTCGCGTTGCCGTTCCCATACGGGAGAGTCGTAACCGCACCGTATGCGGATCCCGCCGCAGAGTAGGCCCGGCTCCGGAAACGCCAAGGCCGGTTCATCGGGACGTAACACACGGACGTCTTCGTCACCATCGCGAAACACCGTGCGGCATCGGCGGAAACCGCGGTGGGCGAATCTCGGAGCGTAACCGGCCCGCAACTTTTCCCCAGTGGTCCCGCACGTGGTCCCGCTCCTGCCACCTGCACGCGGCCGCACCGACGACGAGGAGACACCGATGCCCCCAGGCATCATGACGGCAGCCGCAGACGTCCCGGCACTGTCTGCCGCCAACACCGGGTTCATGCTCATCTGCTCCGCCCTGGTGATGCTCATGACCCCGGGCCTGGCCTTCTTCTACGGAGGCATGGTCCGCGTCAAGAGCACCCTCAACATGCTGATGATGAGCTTCATCAGCCTCGGGATCGTCACGGTCCTGTGGGTGCTCTACGGATTCAGCCTCGCCTTCGGCACCGACATCGGCTCCGTCATCGGCTGGAGCCCGGACTACGTCGGCCTCAGCGGGATCGGCATCACCCAGCTCTGGGACGGCCACACGATCCCCGTCTACGTCTTCGCCGTCTTCCAGCTGATGTTCGCCGTCATCACCCCCGCGCTGATCAGCGGCGCCCTCGCCGATCGGGTCAAGTTCACCTCCTGGGCCCTGTTCATCGTCCTCTGGGTCACCCTCGTCTACTTCCCCGTCGCCCACTGGGTCTGGGGCGCGGGCGGCTGGCTCTTCGAGCTCGGCGTCATCGACTTCGCCGGTGGCACGGCCGTCCACATCAACGCAGGTGCCGCGGCGCTCGGCGTGATCCTCGTCATCGGCAGGCGCGCCGGCTTCAAGAAGGACCCGATGCGGCCGCACAGCCTGCCGCTCGTCATGCTCGGCGCCGGTCTCCTGTGGTTCGGCTGGTTCGGCTTCAACGCCGGCTCGTGGCTCGGCAACGACGACGGCGTCGGTGCGGTGATGTTCATCAACACGCAGGTCGCCGCCGCTGCCGCGATGCTCGCCTGGCTGGGCTACGAGAAGCTCCGCCACGGCTCCTTCACCACCCTCGGTGCGGCCTCCGGCGCTGTCTCCGGTCTCGTCGCCATCACACCGTCCGGCGGTGCTGTCAGCCCGCTCGGCGCCATCGCGGTCGGCGCCGTCGCCGGTGTCCTGTGCGCCATGGCTGTCGGCCTGAAGTACAAGTTCGGCTACGACGACTCCCTGGACGTCGTCGGCGTCCACCTCGTCGGCGGTGTCGTCGGTTCCCTCCTCATCGGCTTCTTCGCCACCGGCGGCGTCCAGTCCGACGCCAAGGGCCTCTTCTACGGCGGCGGCCTCGACCAGCTCGGCAAGCAGGCCGTCGGTGTCTTCGCTGTCCTTGCGTACTCTCTGGTCGTCTCCGCGATCCTCGCCTTCCTCCTGGACCGGACGATCGGGATGCGGGTCGGCGAGGACGACGAGATCTCCGGCATCGACCAGGTCGAACACGCCGAGACCGCGTACGACTTCAGCGGAGCGGGTGGCGGCACGGCCCCGCGCACGGCCTCCGCGACGGCACCGGGCACGACGGAAGCACCGCAGACGAAGAAGGTGGACGCATGAAGCTCATCACCGCAGTCGTGAAGCCACACCGGCTCGACGAGATCAAGGAGGCCCTCCAGGCCTTCGGCATCCAGGGCCTCACGGTCACGGAAGCCAGCGGATACGGGCGCCAGCGCGGCCACACAGAGGTCTACCGGGGCGCCGAGTACACCGTCGACCTCGTCCCCAAGATCCGCATCGAGGTCCTCGTCGATGACGAAAGCTCCGAACAGCTCATCGACGTCGTCGTGAAGGCCGCCCGAACCGGCAAGATCGGTGACGGCAAGGTCTGGAGCGTGCCGGTCGACACCGCGATCCGGGTACGAACGGGCGAACGCGGCCCGGACGCACTCTGACCGACGGTTCCGAAACGAAAGGCAGCCGGGTGACGAGCACCGAAGTGACCACCGAACCCGAAGACTTGGAACCCAGCGGCTACGCGGCGGCCCGGCTGCGCCTCCTCCAGGAGAAGGCGCAGTCCGGGCCGCCGCGCCGTGCGGCCCTCGCCTCGCTCACGGACGACTGGCTCACCGCGCTGTTCACCGCCGCGGCCGAACAGACCGGTGTCCACGGCGCCGCCCTCGTCGCCGTCGGCGGCTACGGCCGCGGCGAACTCTGCCCGCGCAGCGACCTCGACCTTCTGCTCCTGCACGAGGGCAACACCGACACCGGAGCCGTCGCCTCCCTCGCCGACCGCATCTGGTACCCCGTCTGGGACCTCGGCCTCGCCCTCGACCATTCCGTACGCACCCCCGCCGAAGCCCGCAGGACGGCCGGCGAGGACCTCAAGGTCCAACTCGGACTGCTCGACGCCCGACCCGTCGCCGGAGATCGCGGCCTCGTCGCCGCGATGCGCACCGCGGTCCTCGCCGACTGGCGCAACCAGGCTCCCAAACGCCTCCGCGCCCTCGACGAGCTCTGCCGCGAACGTGCCGAACGCCAGGGCGAGCTCCAGTTTCTCCTCGAACCCGATCTCAAGGAGGCCCGCGGCGGACTGCGCGACGCCACCGCCCTGCGCGCCGTCGCCGCTTCCTGGGTCGCCGACGCCCCCCGCGAAGGCCTCGCCGAGGCCCGCCGCATCCTCCTCGACGCCCGCGACGCCCTCCACCTCACCACCGGCCGCGCCACCGACCGCCTCGCCCTCCAGGAACAGGACCAGGTCGCCACCGCCCTCGGCCTCCTCGACGCGGACGCCCTGCTCCGCCAGGTGTACGAGGCCGCCCGCACCATCTCGTACGCAACCGACGTCACCTGGCGCGAGGTCGACCGCGTCCTGCGCGCCCGCTCGGCGCGCCCCCGGCTCCGCGCGATTCTCGGTGGCGGCAAGACCGCCGCCTTTGCACGCAGCCCGCTCGCCGAGGGCGTCGTCGAGGCCGACGGCGAAGTCGTCCTCGCCCGCTCCGCCCGCCCCGAACGCGACCCCGTGCTCGTACTGCGCGCCGCCGCAGCGGCCGCCCAGTCCGGACTCCCGCTCTCCCGCCACGTCGTACGCCACCTCGCCACCGCGCGCCCGCTGCCGGTGCCATGGCCTGCCGACGCCCGTGAGGAACTCGTCACCCTCCTCGGCGCGGGCGGGGCCACCGTCCCAGTCTGGGAAGCACTCGAAGCCGAAGGACTGATCACCCGCCTGCTCCCCGACTGGGAACGCGTCCGCTGCCGCCCCCAGCGCAACCCCGTCCACACCTGGACCGTCGACCGCCACCTCGTCGAAGCGGCCGTCCGCGCCTCCTCCCTCACCCGCCGCGTCGGCCGCCCCGACCTCCTCCTCGTCGCCGCACTCCTGCACGACATCGGCAAGGGCTGGCCCGGCGACCATTCCGTCGCCGGGGAAGTCATCGCCCGCGACATGGCCGCCAGAGTCGGCTTCGACCAGCACGACGTGGGCGTCATCGCCACCCTCGTACGCCACCATCTGCTGCTCACCGAGACGGCCACCCGCCGCGACCTCGACGACCCGGCGACCGTGCGCTTTGTCGCCACCGCCGTCGGCACCACTTCCACTCTCGAGCTCCTGCATGCCCTCACCGAGGCCGACGCACTCGCCACCGGGCCCGCCGCCTGGTCCACCTGGCGCGCCTCCCTCGTCGCCGACCTCGTCGAACGCGTCGCCGCCGTGCTCGCCGGCCAGGCCCCGGAGGAACCGGAACCCGCCGCACCCAGTGCCGAAACAGAACGCCTCGCCATCGAGGCCCTGCGCACCGGCGAACCCGTCCTCGCCCTGCACGCCCAGGCCGAGACCCCGAACGAGGACGGCGAACCGGAACCCGTCGGTGTCGAACTCCTCATCGCTCTGCCCGACCGTCCCGGAGTGCTGCCCGCAGCGGCGGGCGTTCTCGCCCTGCACCGCCTGACCGTGCGAGCAGCCGATCTGCGGGCCGTGGAACTCCCCGCCGAGCTCGGCGAGGGCCATTCTGCCGAGTTGCTGCTGCTCAGCTGGCGGGTCGCGGCCGAGTACGGCTCCCTGCCGCAGGCCACCCGCCTCCGCGCCGACCTCGTACGCGCCCTGGACGGCTCCCTGGACATCCGCGCCCGCCTCGCCGAACGCGAGGCCGCCTACCCGAGGCGGCGCGGGGTGAAGGCGCCACCGCCGAGGGTGACGGTCGCGGCGGCCGGCTCACAGCTGGCGACGGTGATCGAGGTACGGGCCCAGGACGCCCCGGGTCTGCTGCACCGGATCGGCCGGGCGCTGGAGCAGTGCGAGGTACGGGTGCGCAGCGCGCATGTTTCGACGCTGGGGGCGAACGCGGTGGACGCCTTCTACGTCACGGCTACGGACGGTGAGCCGCTGGCCGAGGTACGGGCGGCGGAGGTGGCCCGGGAGGTCGAGAAGGCGCTGGGCTGAGCATTGCTCTGTCGTCCACAGGCGTTCGTCCGCCCATGAGAACCGGGCGAGGGCTTTGTGGTGCCCGGGGTCCGGATACCCTTGGGGACGACCGACTTGCCCCGCCCCCGACCCTGAGGACCGACGAGCGCCGTGTTCGATACTCTCTCCGACCGCCTTAGCGCGACTTTCAAGAACCTCCGGGGCAAGGGCCGCTTGTCCGAGGCGGACATCGACGCCACGGCCCGCGAGATCCGTATCGCGCTGCTCGAAGCGGATGTCGCGCTGCCCGTCGTCCGCGCCTTCATCGCCAACGTCAAGGAGCGGGCGCGCGGCGCCGAGGTCTCCCAGGCGCTGAATCCCGCCCAGCAGGTCGTCAAGATCGTCAACGAGGAGCTCGTAGGCATCCTCGGCGGTGAGACCCGGCGGCTGCGGTTCGCCAAGAACCCGCCCACCGTGATCATGCTCGCCGGTCTCCAAGGTGCCGGTAAGACCACCCTCGCCGGAAAGCTCGGCCTCTGGCTCAAGGGACAGGGCCACTCCCCGCTGCTCGTCGCCTGTGACCTCCAGCGCCCCAACGCCGTCAACCAGCTCAGCGTCGTCGCCGACCGCGCCGGTGTCGCGGTGTACGCGCCTCAGCCGGGCAACGGCGTCGGCGACCCGGTCCAGGTCGCCAAGGACTCGATCGAGTTCGCCAAGGCCAAGGTCCACGACATCGTCATCGTCGACACCGCCGGCCGCCTCGGTATCGACCAGGAGCTGATGCAGCAGGCCGCGGACATCCGCGACGCCATCGGCCCCGACGAGATCCTCTTCGTCGTCGACGCGATGATCGGTCAGGACGCGGTCAACACCGCCGAGGCCTTCCGCGACGGCGTCGGCTTCGACGGCGTGGTGCTCTCCAAGCTCGACGGTGACGCCCGCGGTGGTGCGGCCCTGTCGATCGCCCACGTCACGGGCAAGCAGATCATGTTCGCGTCGAACGGTGAGAAGCTCGAGGACTTCGACGCCTTCCACCCCGACCGCATGGCGTCCCGCATTCTCGACATGGGTGACCTGCTCACCCTGATCGAGCAGGCGGAGAAGACCTTCAGCCAGGAAGAGGCCGCCAAAATGGCCTCCAAGCTGGCGTCCAGCAAGGGCAAGGACTTCACGCTCGACGACTTCCTGGCCCAGATGGAGCAGGTCAGGAAGATGGGCTCCATCTCCAAGCTGCTCGGGATGCTGCCCGGCATGGGGCAGATCAAGGACCAGATCAACAACATCGACGAGCGCGACGTGGACCGTACCGCCGCGATCATCAAGTCGATGACCCCGAAGGAACGCGCCGAGCCGACGATCATCAACGGTTCGCGACGGGCCCGTATCGCCAAGGGTTCCGGTGTCGAGGTCAGTGCCGTGAAGAACCTGGTGGAGCGGTTCTTCGAAGCGCGCAAGATGATGTCGAAGATGGCGCAGGGCGGCGGCATGCCGGGGATGCCCGGGATGCCGGGCATGGGCGGCGGCCCCGGTCGGCAGAAGAAGCAGGCCAAGCAGGCCAAGGGCAAGCGCAAGAGCGGCAATCCGATGAAGCGCAAGGCCGAGGAGCAGGCCGCGGCGGCCCGTCGTGAGCAGGCGGCGGCGCAGGGCGGCGCGTTCGGTCTGCCGACGCAGCAGGACAAGAACTTCGAGCTGCCGGACGAGTTCAGGAAGTTCATGGGCTGATCGCCCGGCGACATGCGCGAGGGGCGCCCACGATCGTGGGCGCCCCTCGCGCATGCTTATGCGGCGTGCCGTCCTGGCCGCAGTGTCGTGCCGTTGGCCAGTCCCGCCGGGTCCAGGGACAGCGATACCGCCGCGGTGGCGCCCACATCCGCGAGGCTGTCCGCGTCCGGCAGCAGTTCCACGCCGTCCGTGCCGGGCCGGTGGATCAGCACCGGCACGTACTCACGGGTGTGGTAAGCGTGCCCGATCGTGGGGTCGTTCCCGTGGTCGCCGGTGACGATCAGCCGGTCGCCGGGGCCGTCGAGCAGCGCCACGAGCCCGGCGAGCCCGGCGTCCACCTGTTCCAGGAGGTGTCCGTAGCGCTTGGTGTCCTGCTGGTGCCCCGCCAGGTCGGTCTCCTGGACGTTGGCGACGACGAGCGCGTCGCCCGGGGCGCGTACCGCTTCGAGCGTGTACGAGAGCACCTCGGCGGTCTGCACGGCAGGGTGCCGGCGCGCCGCATCGCAGGCCAGGATGTCGGCGGCCTTCCCCACCAGGGTGACCGGGATGCCGGCGCGGGCGGCCAGGCCGGGGAGCTGGCGGGTGTGGTCGAGTTCGGCGCCCAGGTGCTGGACTTCGAGGCCGCCGTTGCGGTAGAAGCCGGTGGCAGGGGTGTCGAGGCCGACGGTTCCCGCATCGCCGGGTCGCACGAACTGCCTCAGCGGGCCGTCCGCGTGCCCGCCGACCGCGATGACCCGGGCGACGGGCGCGACTGCGCGGACGGTACGGGCGATGGCGAGGATCCCGCCGGGGCCGTCGAAGGACAGGTCCTCCAGGCGGCCGGAGGTGTTCCAGTTGATCCCGGGATCGGCCTCCAGGTTGTCGTGGACGAGGACCTGGCCGTCGACCACGAGGAGCGGCTTGCCGTCCAGCGGTTCGACTCGGTGGCCGGCTGCTTCGAGGGCGGTGGCCACCTTGTCCAGATGGTCGGCGAGCCGGGCCACGGTGACCCGGCTGAAGTCGGCGCCCATCATCGTCTGATGGCCCGCGAAGGTGTCGGCGCCGGGATAGCCGAGCGCGGCGCGGCCCGCGGCGACCGGCAGATGCGTGCGGCGGGCGAGGTCCTGGTGCGGGTGGACCAGGCCGAGACCCAGCGCGCCGAGTACCGGCAGGCGCAGCGGCCGGCCGAGGGCCGCGCGGCAGTGGTCGAGGACGTGTCCGCAGGTGTCGGCGGTGAGATCGCCGGGGCGCAGGGTGCCCGCGTCGGGCATCGCGCCGATGCCGAATCCGTCGATGACGACGATGACGGTCTTGGCCATGGGTGCCTCCTGTTCAGGGGTCGGCCTTACGACCTCGCCCACGATTGGCAGCGGCGTCTGCCAATCGTGGGCGAGGTCGTTACAGGGCCCGGCCCTGGGCGTCGTACAGACCGTTCAGCCGGGGAGTGCCCGAGGCGAGCCCGGAGACGACGGCGACGGTCGAGCGGGTAACGAAGATCTGGGTACGGAAGGCGAGCAGCGCGGTGTCGCCGAGCCGGATGTCCTGGCCGTCGGCGGGAGCGTCGAGCAGCCGGTAGTAGTCGATGTTCTCGGCGGGCGCGGCCTGCACGCCGAGGCGTGCGCCGGTGCGCGGCAGCAGGGCGCTACGGATGTGGGACCGGGCGTAGAAGCCGCCGCCGCGGATCGCCGGGCGGCCGTCGTCGAGGGTGTGGGCGATCTCGCTGACGTACACGTACCCGGGCTTCTCGGGCTGCTGTGGGTCGAGGGCGTGCAGTGGGGTGGTGCCGGTGAGGGCGTGGCCGGGTTCGCCGTGGGTGGCGCCGAGTTCGGCGAGCAGTGGGAGGGAGGCCATCGAGGTGGCGCTGGGGGCGCTCAGCATGAGGTGCTCGTGTCCCCGGGCGGCCAGGACTTCGCGGGCCTTGACGGCGAGCGCGAAGTTGGGGGTGGCGTGGGGGATGCCGGTCGCCGGGTCGCACAGGACGCAAGGGAAGGCGGTGACACCCGCGATCCGGATTCCGGCCAGTCGCTCGGCCGCTTCGGCGAACGCGTCGAGGCGGCCGAGCGGGACGCCGCCTTCCTGGCCGGGGTAGACGGTGCCCTCGGCGCCTTCGAGACGTACGAGAACGTCCTGGACGAAGCCGAGCCGCTGGGCGGTCTCGGACACGGCCCGGGCATTGGCGAGGTCGAACACGGTGACGGTCTCGGGGCGCCAGGCCAGCATCTCGGGCAGTGCGAGGCGGGGGATCTGGACCAGGTGGCCGAGATTGCCGGCCTGTGCACCCGCGGCGTGCAGGGTGCGGGCCTCGGGCGGATCGATCGCGGCGAACCTGGGGATGTGCCGGGCGACGGCCCTGATCAGCTCGGGGTTGCGGCCCAGCTGTTTGACGACGAACCAGAGATCGATGCCGACCCGTTCGGCCTCGGCCGCCAGCAGCGCGGCGTTGGCCTCGATGGTGTCGAGGTCCATCACGTAGGTGTCGGGCGGGATCTCGCCGCGCCGGTGAAGGGTGGCCGCGGCGTCGACGAGCTCGGGGTTTCTGGTGAGCACGGTGTCGAGAAACACGGTCAGTCGCCCTTCGGGTCGTTCAGCGCGTCGAGCGAGCGGCGCAGGATGTCGATGACGAGATCCGCGCCCGCCCGCATCGGGTTGATGCGTACGGTCCAGTCGGCCAGCTCGGGGGAGTCGTCCAGGGCGGAGCTGGACATGCGGTAGAAGAGCGGCGCGATCTCGTAGCGCGAGTTGGAGCCGACGGGGTAGGGGGCGGCTCCGAAGCGGGCGGCGACGGCGGGCAGCTCCTTCGCGACCGGCCGGTCGAGGCGGACGAGCAGGCAGCGGTCCTGGGCGTTGGCGATCCGTACCTCGGCGACGCCGTCCACCTCGCCCGCGGCCAGCCGCTTGGCGACCTCGGCGCCGACCCGGGACTGCACCGACCACATGACGGGCACGTGGGTGAGGGCGCGCAGGGCGTCGAGCGCCTGATGGCCCTGGACCTGACCGCCGCCGGAGTAGTTGTCGCGGCGGATGTTCCCGACCAGATCGCGGGCGCCGACCACGATGCCGACGCCTTCGGGGCCGTGCAGTTTGAACAGGGAGAAGCAGGACGCGTCGGCGCCGAGTTCCACTCCTGCGGCGGGGGTGCGCATGACGGCGTAGTTGTCGTCGACGACGGTGCGGACTCCGGCGGTCCGGCAGGCGGCGAGGACCTCTGCGGGGTCGTACGAGTCGGCGAGCCGCTGCCGGGTGTGCTGGACGTAGGCCCACCGGAACCGGCCGGACTCCAGGGCCTCGCGCAGCGCACGCGCGTCGTTGAAGTCGACCTCGACGGTCCGTACACCGATGCCGCGCAGGGTGACCTCGGTGGTGCGGTAGACGGGGGCCCGGTGGATGAGCAGCGGGTCGCCCGCCTGTACGGCGGCGCCCAGGGCGGCGCGGATCGCGCCGGTGCCCGCCCCCTGGACGAAGGCGGCGTCCTCGGCACCGAAGAAGTCCGCGAGTACGGCTTCGACACGGGCGGTGGTGCGGGGGCGGCCGAGACCAGGGACGACTCCGGCGTCCGCGTCGAAGAGCCGGTGGCCCTCGAAGTGCGCGGCGGTGGCCTCCAGGAGCCGGAACTGTCTGGCGATCGCCTCGTCCAGCTCGACCGTCGCGAGCGGGTAGGTCTGCGGAAGTACAGGGTTCATGGTCAGAACTCCTCCACTCGTGCGCCGGTCAGGAAGCGCAGCGGATTACGGCGGGTCATCAGGTCGATCAGGTCGTCGTCGACACCGGCCGCACGGGCTTTGGGCAGGAAGCTGCGGAAGAGATGCCCGTATCCCTGGCCGCCCTCGTCCCTGAGGTAGCCGTGGCGGGAGATGTCGCAGCTGAGCAGGACCCGGTCGGCGTGCCCGGCCTCCACGAGGGCGAGCAGCAGCCGCAGCCGGGTGTCGTCGCTCTGGTAGGAGTCCTTGCCGACGGTGTCGAACGCCACGTACGCCCCGCTCGCCGCCAGCTCCTTGTGGACGGCGGGGTCGTCGAGCAGATCCTGGTGGCCGATGCTGATGCGGTGGGCCGGCAGGCCCTCGCCGGTCAGCAGCTCCAGCTGGGCGATTCCGCCGCGGCCGAGCTGGGCGTGGGTGGCGACGGAGAGGCCGGTGGCGAGGGCGGCCCGCGCACCGGCGCGCAGCACCTTGGTCTCGGGCGCGGTCGGGGTGTCGCCGTGGCTGCCGATCTCGCCGAGTACACCGGGGCGGATGCCGGTGGCGCCGATTCCGCCGTCGATCTCCCGGACGAGTGTGCCGGTGAGTTCTTCGATACTGCTGTGGCCGATCTCGGGGGTGTGGAACGGCTCGTAGTACCAGCCGGTCGCGGCGACGACGGCGATCTGTGCGTCCCGTGCGATGCGGGCCAAAGTGCGGACGTCGCGGCCCATGCCCCGGCAGGTCAGTTCGACGACGAGACAGAGGCCGAATTCCTCGCGCAGGGCGGTGAGCTCGGCGGCGACCGCCGCGGTGTGGCGGACCGGGTCGAGGACGGCCGCGCCGTCGCCCCTGTGGTCCAGGTCGAGGACGAGGTGCTCATGGGCGAGGGCGGGGCCGGCCACGGAATCGGCTGCGAGATCGCCGGTGACGGTGCGCAGGACGCGCGGTGCGGGGTGGTTCATCGTGGGGGGTTCCTTCTTCGTGTACGTACCCGGCCTCAGCCCTTGATCGGGGTGAACAGGTTGAGCCAGTACAGGACGTTGAGGAGGATGCCGCCGACGATGACCGCGGTGGGAGCGGCGGCCATCTTCACGACCGGCCGACCCATCGCGTCGTTCAGCAGGTAGAGACCGCCGACGATGAGGATGCCGAGCCCGCCGCCCATGGCGTTGGCGGCCATCAGCGAGCCGAAGAGGATCGCGAGGTGCAGGGTGTTACCGATCGCGCTGCGCAGGTGCTCCGAGGAGTCCCGGACACTGGGGAGCTTGCCGAGGAGCTTGCCGATGTACGAGAGGGCCAGGATCTCGGCGGCGAAGACCACGGCGCCGACGATTGCTGCCAGGAACGGGTTCGGCATCAGATACCCGATCGGGTAGACCAGGGTGAATCCCGCGATGCCGTACGCGCCGGAGGCCAGCGCTGTCGTCGCGATCAGCGGGATGAAGCCGAATACCCGGTAGAAGTCGACCTGGGCGGCCTCGGCGTACTGCCCCTTGGCGATCAGGAAGCTGGTCGCTTCGCCGCCGCCGAATATGTGCATCTGGGCCAGCACACAGACCCCGGCGCCGAGCACCATGAACAGCGGGAGGTACTTGCGCAGCCGGGCCGCGCTGGCGCTGAAGAGCGAGGCCATCGGGTCGTCCTCCAGAACGACCTCGGTGACACCCGCGGCGCGGTCCGCCTTGCGCTGCTTGACGTCTTTGGCGACGGCGAGGGCGATCAGCATGAGCACGCCGGCGGCCATGGCGAGCGATCCGGAGAACATGTTCGGCCAGATCTCCATGGTCATGACGACCAGGGCGAGTTCCAGGACTCCGGCGATGCCGCCCCACTTGCGGCCGAACTGCTTGGTGATGGCGAGCACCGGGAACAGCGTGAAGAGGAAGAGGATCGGCGTCGACATCTCCTGCATGGCGGTGATGAAGTCGACGGGCAGGTTGTGGGCGATCTCGTTGGCGCCGTTCAGTCCGAAGACGACGACCGCGCCCCAGGCGCCGCCCAGGATCGGCGCGAGCCACTTCTTCGGCGACAGTATGCCGAGGATGTCGGTGGGCAGGAAGAGGAGCCACGGGTTGAGCACGCCGGTGGAGAGTGCCATCGGGGCGCCGAGTCCGAAGATGAAGCCGGCGGAGAGGCCGAAGGAGACCGCCGTCGTCGCGCTGCGGTTGGTGCGCCCCTGGATGAAGTCCAGCAGGAACGGACGTACGCCGTCGTTGAAGACCGCCAGAGCCATGTGCGAGATGTACGCCGTCAGCGCACAGAGGGCTATGACGGTCAGCTGCTGGGCCAGTGTGAAGTCAAGGCTGGTGCCGGCGGCAAGTGTGGTACTCACGGATCACTCCTTCGTGCCCGGGATGATGGGGAGGTGGCCGGATCAGCCGCGGGCGGCGATGGCGCGGGCCATGAGCGGCGCGACGGCGTCGATCTGGTCCATGGAGAAGCCGAAGACCTTCTTGCCGTCGGCGATCAGGGCGGTGATCTCCTCCTCGGTGGGCACGCTGCGGCCGAAGGTGTGGCAGGCGGCACCGCCCATGAGGCCGACGAGGACGCCGAGGGAGGCGCCGGCACCGGTGTGGCAGGTGCCGAGGTAGTAGTCGGCCTGTCCGGCACGGAGCTTCATCGCGGCATCCATGTCGCTGGAGGTGACGACCTCGAGGGAGTCGACGCCGAGTTTGCCGATGGCCTGGGCGACCTCGACCTTGCCTACTCCACCGGTGAGGATCTTCGTCATGGCTGTCTCTTCTCTCTGTTTCTGTTTCTGCGTGCGGATCTGTTTCTGTGTGCGGACGTGCTTGTTCCGCATGCCGGAGCGGTCAGGAGGCAGGGGTGGCCGGTGACTGCTGGGCCAGTACGGCGAGGTGCATGCCGAGGAAGTTGATTTCCGAGTCGGGGAGCGCGGCGCCGAGCTCCCGCTCGGCCCGCGCGGACACGGCGCGGGCACGTTCGACAGCGTCGGGGTGGCCGGCCAGTTCGGCGGCTACCTGGTCGTCGGTGAGGAACTGTTCGATTGGTTCGCCGTCCAGGAGCCGGGTAAGCGCCATCATCAGATGACTGGTCAGCATTCCGGCGGTCGCCTCGGTGACTGTGCGGCCGTCGGCTTCGAGGGCGGTCAGCTCGGCGGTGACGAAGTCGGCCACCTCGGGCCGGACCTGACCGCCTTCGCGGAAGAGCTGGATCCGCAGTGCGAGTTGGTCGTCCATGGTGATCCTTCCCGAAATCAACAGTAACCAGGATTTTGTATTTTGTGGTGGGCCGAAAGTCCCGCATCGGCGAGACCTCCGTCACCCGGCCCGCTGGTCAGTACGAGGGCACGCGCTCGCCCCGCAGTACTTCGTTCTGCAGCCGGGTAACCAGTGACAGATCGAGCGAGTCCCGGACCGCGGCGAGCGCCTTCGTCCCGTCGGTCCGGCCGATGATCGCCGCGCTGGAGTTGCGCAGCGACAGCTCCCGGGTGACCTCGTCGCCGAGTGGCAGCACATCGACGCCCAGCCCCATCCGGTCCTGCACCTCGTCCAGGTTCCAGACGGTGGCGTCGACCTCCCCGCGGGCGAAGAGATCGCGCAACTGCATGTACGAGACCTCCAGCCACTGGATGTCCTTCCGGCCGGCGAAGACCCGCTCCACGAGCATCCGCAGATCCTCGGATGCGTGGTCGACGGCGACCCGCAGCCCAGGGGTGTCCGGGTCGACGCCGTGCCGCAGCAGCATGCCGTGTGCGCCGACGTAGGTGGCGGGGCCGAGGTCGGCGACGAGCTCCACCGGGTGCTCGGCAATCAGCTGGTCGGCGGCGAAGCGGGACAGGACGACGAGGTCGACCTTGCCCTCCAGCAGCGCGGCGGTCCGGGCTCCGGCGCCCCGCATGAACGTGATCGCGAACGGGGCGCCCGCCTCCTCGAAGGCACTGCGCAGCCCGGTCGCCAGACCTTCGTACCTGCGTGAGTACGGGAGCGGCATCGCGGCGAGCAGTGTGCCGAGTCCGGACAGCCGCCAGAGGACCGAGCGGTCCGAGTGGGCGAGGAACGTGCCGAGATGGCCGCGGGCGGTCGTCTCGATCGCCCCGGAATCCTCCAGTAGCTGCAGGGCCGCTTGAACGGTCCCGTTTCCGCAGCCCAGCTCCGTGGCGAAATCGCGCACCCGGGGCAGGCGGGTCTCCGGCTCATGGTTGAGCAGCAGGATGGCCAGCTGCCGGGCGGCGAGGCCGTTTCGAGTGAGGAAACGGTCATCGAAATCGTTCACGAACGAAACAGTAAACAGGATTCTGGATATTGACAAGGGGTTCGATCCGGCGGATTTCGTCCAGGGTGTGCGCGTCCCTCCGTGGACCCACTGGACGCGCCCGCGGAGAGCTTCGGGTAGGTTTCTCATCTAATGTCACGTTCAGGCTGTCGGTAGAGGAGAACGCGTGACCACCCCCGTACCTCCCCGCGATCGAACCGATCAGCCATGGCGCTCCGAGGGCGCCCCGCCACCTCCCCCGCCGCGCCGGAAGATGCCAGGGGGCTGGGGCGGACTCCTGCTGGCCGCGCTCGCCGTTTATCTGATCGCCAATCTGGTGCTGTCCCTCTTCAACGGAGGGGAGGCGCGGACGATCGCGTACACGGAGTTCAGCAAGCAGGTCACCTCGGGCAACGTCTCCAAGATCTACTCCCAGGGTGAAACCATCCAGGGGCAGCTCAAGAAGGAGGCGAAGGTCCCGGGGAGCGACAAGAAGTACACCGAGTTCGTCACGCAGCGGCCCGCCTTCGCGGACGACAACCTCTGGGCCGAGCTGGTCAAGGGCGATGTCACAGTCACCGCGGAGCCCGTCGTCCAGCAGCGCAGCTTCCTCACGAATCTGCTGATCTCGCTGGCCCCGATGCTGCTGCTCGTCCTGATCTGGGTGTTCATGGCCCGGCGGATCTCCAGGAGCATGGGCGGCGGGATGGGCGGCTTCGGGCGCAAGGCGGCGCCCAAACCCGTCGAGGTGGAGGGCGGCAAGCGCACCACCTTCCAGGACGTCGCCGGAATCGACGAAGTCGAGGGCGAGCTCAACGATGTCGTGGACTTCCTGAAGAACCCGCAGGCGTACCGGAAGATGGGCGCCCGCATGCCCGGGGGAGTACTCCTCGCGGGGCCGCCCGGCACCGGCAAGACACTGCTCGCACGGGCCGTCGCGGGCGAGGCCGGGGTGCCGTTCTTCTCGGCGTCGGCCTCCGAGTTCATCGAGATGATCGTCGGCGTCGGCGCGAGCCGGGTGCGGGAACTCTTCGCGGAGGCGCGCAAGGTCGCACCCGCCATCATCTTCATCGACGAGATCGACACCATCGGTCGGGCCCGCGGCGGCGGCGCCGGCATGGGCGGCCACGACGAGCGCGAGCAGACGCTCAACCAGATCCTTACCGAAATGGACGGCTTCTCCGGTTCGGAGGGCGTCGTCGTGATTGCTGCCACCAACCGCGCCGACGTCCTCGACCCCGCCCTCACCCGGCCCGGCCGCTTCGACCGGATCGTTCACGTCAGCCCGCCGGACAGGGGCGGCCGGGAGGCGATCCTGGAGATCCACACCCGGCAGATCCCGCTCGCCGAGGACGTGAACCTGGGCCAGGTCGCCGTTACGACCCCCGGTATGACGGGCGCCGATCTCGCCAACCTGGCCAATGAGGCCGCGCTGCTGGCCGTAAAGCGCAGGCAGGCCGAGGTCAGCCAGTCCGATCTCTCGGACGCCCTGGAGAAGGTCCAGCTGGGGGCGGAGCGCTCGCTGGTCATGTCGGACGAGGAACGCCGCAGGACCGCGTACCACGAGAGCGGGCATGCCCTGCTCGGCATGCTCCAGCCGGGCGCCGACCCGGTCCGCAAGGTCACCATCGTGCCGCGCGGCCGGGCCATGGGTGTCACCCTTTCGACGCCGGAGGCCGACAAGTACTCGTACACCGAGGAGTATCTGCGCGGCCGGATCATCGGTGCGCTCGGCGGCATGGCTGCCGAGCAGGTGGTCTTCGCCATGGTCACCACGGGTGCGGAGAGCGACCTGGAACAGGTCACCAACCTGGCCCGCGGCATGGTCGGCCGCTGGGGCATGAGCCACAGGGTGGGCAGGCTGACGGCGATCCCGAGCGATGCCCAGCAGGCGTACGGACTCTCGGCGGCCCCCGCGACGCTCGACGCGGTGGACGGAGAGATGCGGCGCATCGTCGACGAGTGCTACGAGGCGGCGTGCCGGCTCCTGCGCGAGCATCGGGACAGGCTGGACTCGCTGGCCGCGGCCCTGCTGGAGAACGAGACCCTGGACGAGGCCGCCGCCTACCGGGCGGCCGGCATCACCCGCCTGGGCAAGTAGCGGCTGCCACTCGGGCTCAGATGGTGCACACGAGATAGCGGAAGACGTTCGGCATCCAGATCGTGCCGTCCCGGCGCCGGTGTGGATGCAGGGCCTCCGTGACCTCCCTCGCGACCTGCTCCCGGTCCGTCGCCCGAACCGCCGTATCGAAGAGCCGCGTCGACAGCAGCCCCCTTACCGCACTGTCCGTGTCCGCGTACCCGAACGGGCACGCCACCCGGCCCGAGCCGTCCGGATTCAGACCGGCCCGGAACGCCACTTCCTCGAGATCGTCCCGGCGCGACGGCCGCCAGCCGCCCGTGCGGGGCGCCCGTGCCCCGTCGGAGAGCCGGCCCGCCACCCGCAGCACCGGAGCCGTCGCGCACCGCTCCGGCGGACCCCACCCGGTGAGTACGACCGTGCTGCCACGGGCGGCCAGCGGTACGGCGGACCGCAGCGCGTCCACGAGCCCTTCCGCGTCGCCGGACGAGCAGCCGATCGGGGTGAACGCGGTGAGCAGGTTGTACGGCGTTCCGTCGGCCGGGGCGGCCGCGGACGGATCGCCGTCCAGGAGCCGCGGATGCCCGGCCGGCTGTCCGGCGTCGCTCCCCGGCTGGGGCAGGAGCCGGGTCCGGGCGAGCGCCAGCGCTTCGGGGTCGGTGTCGACGCCGGTGACGCGCGCCCCGCGCGCGGCCGCGATCACAAGCGCGAGACCGGAGCCGCAGCCGAGGGAGAGCAGCCGGGTCCCGCTTCCCACTTCGAGCCGCTCGTACACCGCTTCGTAAAGCGGTGCGAGCATCCGCTCCTGGATCTCGGCCCAGTCCCGGACACGGTCACCGGAGTCCGGGGTGGCCGTGTCCGCGTAGCTGTGGTGCCGGACGAGCGTTGGTGTCATGGAAGCGCCCCAATCCGCCGAGAGGTCAGCCATGTCCGATCGGTCGTGCCCGAGTGGATGCTCCCCCCTGCGCGTGTGCGCCCGCCCCCTGTGTCGGCCTGGTGGCAATGCTTGTGTGCTCCGGTGGTGCGGCCGTGGGGACGGCCCCTGGAAGCAGGGCCCGTCGCCCTGTGTGGTGGGCGGTGTCGCCGTACGATGCGCGCCATGGCAAAGGCACCCGTTCTCACGCCCCAGGCCGAGGACTTTCCCCGCTGGTACCAGGATCTGATCAACAAGGCCGAACTCGCGGACAACGGTCCGGTGCGCGGCACCATGGTCATCCGGCCGTACGGATACGGCCTGTGGGAGCGGATGCAGCAGGAGATGGATGCCCGTATCAAACAGGCGGGCGCCCGGAACGCCTACTTCCCGCTCTTCATCCCCCAGTCTTACCTGACACGCGAAGCCGAGCACGTCGAGGGCTTCGCGCCGGAGCTCGCGATCGTGACCCACGCCGGGGGGAAAGAGCTCGAAGAGCCCGTGGTGGTGCGGCCGACGTCCGAAACGATCATCAACGAGTACTTCTCGAAGTGGGTGCAGAGCTACCGCGATCTGCCGCTGCTGATCAACCAGTGGGCGAACGTCGTGCGCTGGGAGATGCGCCCGCGGGTCTTTCTCCGTACGACGGAATTCCTCTGGCAGGAGGGCCACACCGCCCACGCCACCTACGAGGAGGCCCGGGAGTACGCGGCGTACATCCACCGGGACGTCTACGCGGACTTCCTGGTCAATGTGCTGGGCATCGACGTGGTTCTCGGCCGCAAGACCCCGGCCGAGCGGTTCGCCGGGGCCGTCAACACGCTGACGCTCGAAGCAAGGATGCGGGACGGCAAGGCCCTGCAGATGGGTACGAGCCATGAACTCGGCACCAATTTCGCCAAGGCGTTCCATACCAGCTACCTGTCCAAGGAGGGCAGGCAGGAACTCGTCTGGCAGACCTCGTGGGGCTCGTCGACCCGCATGGTCGGTGGTCTGATCATGGCGCACGGCGACGATCACGGCCTCCGGGTGCCGCCGCGGCTCGCGCCCGTCCAGGCGGTCGTTCTCGCGGTCAAGGAGGACGAAGCGGTGCTGAGCACGGTCCGGTTGATCGGGGAGCGGCTGCACGCCGCAGGAATCCGGGCCGAGGTCGACGACCGCACCGACACCCCGTTCGGTCGCCGCGCGGTCGACTGGGAGCTGAAGGGCGTGCCGGTACGGATCGAGGTCGGCCCGCGCGATCTGGAGAGCGGCACCGCGATGCTGGTCCGGCGCATCCCGGGCGGGAAGGAGCCGGTTGCCATCGAGGCCCTGCCTGCGCTGCTTCCGGCGGTCCTCGAGGAGGACCAGGCGACGCTGCTGCGCGAGTCCCGGAGCCGGCGCGAGTCCTCCACCAGCGAGGTCGCATCCGTCGAGGAGGCCGTGGAGGCTGCGGCCGCGGGCGGCTGGGCGCGTATCGCCTGGTCGGCCCTCGGCCCGGCGGGGGAGGCCCAACTCGCGGAGCACGGGGTGTCGGTGCGGTGTCTGATCGCCGAGGACGGGTCGGTGCCGGACGCGGACGATGCCCCCGGTACTGTCGCCCTGGTAGCCCGCGCCTACTGACCGCGGGGCCGCTCGGCACCCCGGCGTACGGCTGTCGCACTACGCGTCCGGGCGTACGCGCCGCTACGTACCACCTTGGTGTGAGCTGTGAGAATTCTCCGCAGATCTGCGCACCCGCCCTCGTCAGGACGCATCAACGGCAACTGACTGGTACGTGCAAATTATTTGGGATGGCCCGGAATCGGAACACCGGGGCGCTCGCGCTCGTTGTCACGACGTGAGCACGACACCACCTGTACTTGCCGCAGAGCTGGCGCAGGCGTGGGCCGACATTCAGCGGTACCACCCCGAGCTGCCGGATCTAGCCGCGCCAGAGTCCCTGATCGGAGAGTCCTCGTCCGCCTGTGGCGCCGAGCTCTCCTTCGAACGACTGCTGCACGAGGCAGTCCATGGCATCGCCGCCGCGAGAGGTGTCCGCGACACCTCTCGGGCCGGCCGTTACCACAATCGCCGATTCCTCGCGATCGCCGAGGAGTTGGGCCTCGACCACGCCGATGAGCCCCATCCCAGCAGTGGCTTCTCGCTGGTCACGCTCAATCCCGAGGCCAAGCGCAGGTACCGCCCGACGATCGAGCGGCTGCAGCGCGCCCTCAAGGCGCATACGGTCGCCACCGCCGCCGACACCAAGCGTTCCTTCCGTGGCCCGGCCGCCCGGCACGGATCCTCCGGCGGAGGCGTCCGCGTCAAGGCCGTCTGCGACTGCGGACGCAATGTGCGCGTCGTCCCGTCCGTCCTGGCGCAGGCGCCGATCGTCTGCGGCGGCTGCGGAAAGCCGTTCCGTATCCCGGAAGCCGCGGTCGCGGTGGGGTGACCCGAAGTGGTGTGGCACAATGGCTAGCTGTACTCGACAGTCGCACAGGACCCCTCTCTCCTCCGGCTGACGCGTCCATCGGGCACCCGAGTACCGCAACCCCACGTGGCATCTTCGTAGTGCCCAACCACGTCATAGACCAGGAGACACCACTTCCGTGGCAGTCAAGATCAAGCTGAAGCGTCTGGGCAAGATCCGTTCGCCTCACTACCGCATCGTCGTCGCCGATTCCCGTACCCGCCGTGACGGCCGGGCCATCGAGGAGATCGGCCTGTACCACCCGGTGCAGAACCCCTCGCGCATCGAGGTCAACTCGGAGCGTGCGCAGTACTGGCTGTCCGTCGGCGCCCAGCCGACCGAGCCGGTTCTCGCGATCCTGAAGCTCACCGGTGACTGGCAGGCCCACAAGGGTCTCCCGGCCCCCGCCCCGCTGCTGCAGCCGGAGCCCAAGGCCGACAAGCGCGCCCTGTTCGAGTCTCTGGGCGACGCCACGGAGGCCAAGGGCGAGGCCATCACGCAGAAGGCGAAGAAGTCCGACAAGAAGGCGGACGAGGCTGCTGACGCGGCTGCGCCCGCCGAGTCGACCGAGGCCTGAGCATGCTCGAGGAGGCTCTCGAGCACCTCGTGAAGGGCATCGTCGACAACCCCGACGATGTGCAGGTCGCCTCGCGCAACCTGCGCCGTGGTCGCGTACTCGAGGTCCGGGTCCATCCCGACGACCTCGGTAAGGTGATCGGCCGCAACGGCCGCACCGCACGCGCGCTGCGTACCGTCGTGGGCGCCATCGGCGGCCGTGGCATCCGCGTCGACCTCGTCGATGTGGATCAGGTTCGCTGACAGAGTTGAACACCGGCACGGGCCGGGGAGGGCCATGCGCCCGCCCCGGCCCGTCGTCGTATGACAGGAGAGACACAAGGTGCAGTTGGTAGTCGCGCGGATCGGCCGTGCCCACGGCATCAAGGGCGAGGTCACCGTCGAGGTGCGTACGGACGAGCCGGAGCTGCGGCTCGCGCCCGGGGCCGTACTCGCCACCGAACCGGCCACCGCCGGACCGCTGACGATCGAGACCGGCCGGGTGCACAGCGGACGGCTGCTGCTCCGCTTCGAGGGGGTACGCGACCGTACGGCTGCCGAGACTCTGCGCAACACGCTCCTGATCGCCGAGGTCGACCCGGCGGAACTCCCCGAGGACCCCGAGGAGTTCTACGACCATCAGCTCATGGACCTCGACGTGGTCCTCGCCGACGGCACCGGGATCGGCCGGATCACCGAGATCACGCATCTGCCGTCCCAGGATCTCTTCATCGTCGAACGGCCGGACGGCAGCGAGGTGATGATCCCGTTCGTCGAGGAGATCGTCACCGAGATCGATCTGGAAGAGCAGCGCGCGGTGATCACCCCGCCGCCCGGCCTGATCGACGAGCGCCAGGCCGTGATCGCCTCCTCGCGCGAAGAAGCGACCGCCTCCTCGCGCGAAGAAGAGGGCGACGGGGACGAGGCGACCGACTCCGGGAAGGACGTCTGATGCGCCTCGACGTCGTCACGATCTTCCCGGAGTACCTGGAACCACTGAACGTCTCGCTCGTCGGCAAGGCCCGCGCGCGCGGCCGCCTCGATGTGCACGTACACGACCTGCGGGACTGGACGTACGACCGGCACAACACGGTCGACGACACCCCGTACGGCGGCGGCCCCGGCATGGTCATGAAGACCGAGCCGTGGGGTGAGGCGCTGGACGACGCGCTGGCGGGCGGGTACGAGGCCGGGGCGCACTCCCCGGTGCTCGTGGTACCCACGCCCAGCGGCCGTCCGTTCACGCAGGAACTTGCCGTCGAGCTCTCCGAGCGGCCCTGGCTGATCTTCACGCCGGCCCGCTACGAGGGCATCGACCGGCGCGTGATGGACGAGTACGCGACCCGCATGCCGGTCGTCGAGGTGTCCATCGGGGACTATGTGCTGGCCGGCGGGGAAGCTGCGGTGCTGGTGATCACGGAGGCGGTGGCCCGGCTGCTGCCCGGCGTGCTCGGCAACGCCGAATCGCACCGTGACGACTCCTTCGCCCCCGGTGAGATGGCCAATCTGCTGGAGGGGCCCGTCTACACCAAGCCGCCCGAGTGGCGCGGCAGGCGCATCCCGGACGTCCTGCTCAGCGGTCACCACGGGAAGATCGCACGCTGGCGGCGGGACGAGGCGTTCCGTCGTACCGCGCTCAACCGGCCCGATCTCATCGAGCGGTGCGAGGCGAGCGGCTTCGACAAGAAGGACCGCGAGATTCTCTCCATACTCGGCTGGTCGCCGGAGCCCGGTGGCCGATTTTGGCGCAGGCCGGAGGCCGTGGAAGAATAGGCCGCTGCTGTACGTCCGGCGTGCGCCCCTGCCACAGGGGGAACGACGCCCGCCCGGCGCGATCAGCACCCCCATCTCCTTACTATCTCCCGTCGATGACCTGTGGCATCGGCGAAGAAAGCAGACAACATGGCTTCCCTGCTCGATGGCGTCAACGCCGCGTCGCTGCGTAACGACATCCCGGCGTTCCGCCCCGGTGACACCGTCAACGTCCACGTCCGAGTGATCGAGGGCAACCGCTCCCGTATCCAGCAGTTCAAGGGCGTCGTCATCCGTCGCCAGGGTGCGGGCGTCAGCGAGACCTTCACGGTCCGCAAGGTCTCCTTCAGCGTCGGCGTCGAGCGCACCTTCCCGGTGCACAGCCCGATCTTCGAGAAGATCGAGCTCGTCACCCGCGGTGACGTTCGTCGCGCCAAGCTGTACTACCTCCGTGAGCTGCGCGGCAAGGCCGCGAAGATCAAGGAGAAGCGCGACAACTGAGCTGACGGCCTGGTGCACTCGCTATCGTGCACCAGGCCGGAACTCCCAGGTCCACAGGACGGCCGGTTAAGCTCTGGCCTCGATG
This sequence comes from Streptomyces sp. NPDC001832, assembly GCF_040297265.1. Classification (NCBI taxonomy): domain Bacteria; kingdom Bacillati; phylum Actinomycetota; class Actinomycetes; order Kitasatosporales; family Streptomycetaceae; genus Streptomyces; species Streptomyces sp. NPDC001832. Next base: position 5,121 of record NZ_JBEOYU010000032.1, on the reverse strand, counting down.
GACACGGAAGCCAAGCCCTCGGAGCGCGACCGCTCCTCCGCACCCGCAGCAGGGTCGGAGGAGGGGTCGCGCTCCTCGCGTATCCCGAACCGGTCGATCGCCTCGATCTCGTGGCGGCGGACCGCCGCACTCGGTGCCGTCTGCTCGGTCTTCGTGCTGCTCCTCAGTACCTTCGTGGTGCAGCCCTTCTTGATTCCCAGCGGCTCGATGGAGCCCACACTGCAGGTGGGGGACCGGGTGCTGGTCAATAAATTGGCCTACCGTTCTGGCTCCGAACCGCAGCGCGGCGATGTGGTGGTCTTCGACGGCACCGGGTCGTTCGTGCAGGAAGCCCCCCAGGAGAATCCCGTCACCGAGCTGCTGCACGGTGTGGCAGCGTCCCTGGGGCTGGCAGAGCCTGCCGAGACCGACTACGTGAAGCGGGTGGTGGGCGTGGGAGGCGACCGGGTGGTCTGCTGCGACAAAAGCGGAAGAATCGAGGTGAACGGTGAGCCGGTCGACGAGGGTTACCTCTATCCGGGAGATGCACCGTCCGGGGTGCGCTTCGACATCGTCGTGCCCGACGGCGCGCTGTGGATGATGGGCGACCACCGCAGCAATTCCCGCGATTCGCGTGACCACCTGGGAGAACCGGGCGGTGGCATGGTCCCGGTCGACATGGTGATCGGCAGGGTGGACTGGATCGGCTGGCCGCTGGGCCGGCTGGGCGCGCTGCCGGAGAGTGCCGCCTTCGCCGGCGTAGGGGCGCCGGGCGGGGCCCATGGGTAGCCGCGGGCGGCGGCAGGGCGGGGCCGACCCCGAGATACCGCTGCCGGTCGGCAGCGGGCCGACGGCCGCGCGCTCCTTGCCGACCAGGGCAGAGCGGCGCAGACTGGCCCGCAAGGTCAAGCGGCGGCGGCGCAGGTCGGCCGTGCGGGAGATCCCCCTTCTCATCACGGTGGCGCTGCTGATCGCGCTCGTGCTCAAGACGTTCCTGGTTCAGGCCTTCGTGATCCCGTCGGGGTCGATGGAGCAGACCATCCGGATCGGCGACCGGGTGCTCGTGGACAAGCTGACGCCCTGGTTCGGATCCAGACCCCAGCGCGGCGACGTCGTCGTGTTCAAGGACCCGGGTGGCTGGCTGAAGCAGGAGAACGCCGACAAGAAGGATCCGCCTGTCGTCGTCAAGCAGGTGAAGGAGGCACTGACATTCATCGGGCTGCTGCCGTCCGACGACGAACAGGATCTGATCAAGCGGGTGATCGCGGTCGGCGGTGACACGGTGAAGTGCTGCGACAAGGACGGCCGGATCACCGTGAACGGCGTTCCGCTCGATGAGCCCTATCTGTATCCCGGTGATCCGCCCTCCCTCATCAAATTCGAGGTAAAGGTTCCGGACGGCCGGATCTTCGTGATGGGCGATCACCGGTCCAATTCGGCCGATTCGCGCTATCACCTGGATGATCCGAACCACGGCACGGTTTCCGAGGACGAGGTCGTCGGACGGGCTGTGGTGATTGCCTGGCCCTTCGACCACTGGCGAAAACTGGAGGAACCGGCGACATTCGACTCGGTCCCTGACGCGCGCGCCGGGACGCCTGCGGCGTCGGGCCCGTCGAATAGTGTGTCGTCCAAGGATCCCAACGGAACGATCCCTCTCCCGACCCCTGCGGAACTCCCGCTCGTTATGGGAGTGGTGGGCCTGCCCCGGTTGGGGCGCAGGCGGTGGCACGGAGTAAGGAGTGGATGTGGGGGATTTGGCGGTCGGCGCACGATCCGGACACGACGAACCCGAGGACCGGCCGGACAAGCCGGAAAATATCGAGTCCGCCGGAGCGGCGGCGGACCGCGCGGCGGGTGACGGCGACACTCCGAACGGCGGTAGTACGTCCCAGCAGAAGCCACGCTCCTTCTGGAAGGAGCTGCCCCTGCTCATCGGCATCGCGCTGGTTCTCGCGTTGCTGATCAAGACGTTTCTGGTACAGGCGTTCTCGATCCCCTCGGACTCGATGCAGAACACGCTTCAGCGGGGCGACCGGGTGCTGGTCGACAAGCTGACCCCGTGGTTCGGTGCGGAGCCCAAGCGTGGCGAGGTCGTGGTCTTCCACGATCCGGGCGGCTGGCTGGAGGGCACCCCGACGCCCAGTCCGAATGCGGTCCAGAAGTTCCTCAGCTTCATCGGACTGATGCCGTCCGTCGAGGAGAAGGACCTGATCAAGCGGGTCATCGCGGTCGGCGGCGACACGGTGGAGTGCAAGAAGAACGGTCCCGTCGTGGTCAATGGCAAGGCGCTGGACGACCAGTCGTACATCTTCCCGGGGAACACCTCCTGCAATGACCAGCCGTTCGGCCCGATCAAGGTGCCCGAGGGCCGGATCTGGGTGATGGGCGACCACCGTCAGAACTCCCTCGACTCCCGCTATCACCAGGAGCTGCCGGGTGGCGGCACAGTCTCCAACGACGACGTCGTCGGCCGGGCCATCGTCGTGGCGTGGCCGATCAACCGCTGGGCGACCCTGCCCGTCCCGGAGACCTTCGACCAGCCGGGAATCAACGCGCAGCCGGGGGTGGTCAACGCGGCGATGGGCCTGGCCCCGGGAGCACTTGGCGTGGCCGGTGCGCTGCCTCTCGTGTTGTGGCGTCGCAGGAGGCTGACCAGCGGGCGTACTGCCGGATAGGGTGCCGACTCGGATCAGCGATTGTCGATCTCCGAGGTGGGGGGCGCTGGGATGGGTGGAACAGGACGTGCGGGTGACGGCCACGGTCGGCTCGGCAGCAAGCTGTCGGGGCTGGCCGTGGCCGTCGGCTGTGTGCTCTTCCTCGGCGGCTTCGCCTGGGGGGCCGTGGTGTACAAGCCGTACATCGTGCCGACCGAGTCGATGACACCGACGGTGCACGCCGGCGACCGGGTGCTCGCACAGCGGATCGACGGCAGCGAGGTGCACCGTGGTGACGTGGTGGTCTTCACCGATCCGGTGTGGGGCGACATGCCGATGGTGAAGCGGGTCGTCGGGATCGGCGGCGACAAGATCGCCTGCTGCGACAAGGGCCGGCTCACGATCAATGGCAAACCCGTTGAGGAACCGTATCTGCAGACCAAGGGACTCGCCTCGGTGAACAACTTCACCGCGGATGTTCCCAAGGGACAGCTCTTCCTGCTCGGGGACGAGCGCAGCACCTCGCTGGACTCCCGGGTCCACCTGGACGACCCTGGGCAGGGCTCCGTGCCGCGCAGCGCGGTGCAGGCCCGGGTGGACGCCATCGCCTGGCCGCTGGGCGGCATGGTCGGGCGGCCGCAGGCCTTCGCCTCCTTCCCCGGCGGGGTGTCGTCGCCCGGACCGCTGCGGCTGCAGCTAGGGGCCGTGGTGGCGGGTGCGGTGCTCATCCTCGCCGGTGCCGCATCCGGCCCGATCGCGGCACGGTCCGCGCGGTCGGCACGGAACAAGCGCGAAAGGTTGTCTGCCGGTGCGCATTGAGAAGCGGAAGGTTGCCCGGGTGGTGCTCCTGGGCCCTGACGACCGCATTCTCCTGATACATGGGTTTGAACCGGAGGACCCCGAGAGCACCTGGTGGTTCACCCCCGGCGGCGGTCTGGAGGGCGACGAGACCCGGGAACAGGCCGCGCTGCGCGAGCTCGCAGAGGAGACCGGGATCACCGAAGTCGAGCTGGGCCCGCTGCTCTGGCAGCGGATGTGCTCGTTCCCGTTCGACGGGCGCCGCTGGAACCAGGACGAGTGGTACTTCCTGGCACGCACGACGCAGACCGCCGTCGATACCAGTGGGCTGACGGGGCTGGAGCAGCGCAGCGTCATGGGTCTGAGGTGGTGGACCTCCGCCGAACTGTCGGCGGCGCGTGAGACGGTGTATCCGACCAGGCTCGCCGAGCTGCTGCGCACGCTGCTCGACGAGGGTCCTCCGCAAACGCCACTGGTTCTGGCCCCCGAAATCGCTTAAGCGCCCAGGGGTGCCGGAGGCTGGCGCACAATGGGGGCACGCACGGCTGAAGGGGAACATGCCAATGAGCGCCGAGGACCTCGAAAAGTACGAGACCGAGATGGAGCTGAAGCTCTACCGGGAGTACCGAGATGTCGTCGGTCTGTTCAAATATGTGATCGAGACCGAACGGCGCTTCTACCTCACCAACGACTACGAGATGCAGGTGCACTCGGTTCAGGGTGAGGTGTTTTTCGAAGTATCCATGGCGGACGCCTGGGTCTGGGACATGTACCGGCCCGCACGGTTCGTCAAGCAGGTACGGGTGCTGACATTCAAGGACGTCAACATCGAGGAGCTCAACAAGAGCGATCTGGAACTTCCGGGTGGCTGACGTTCTTCCGGGAGATTTCCCGCTTTCGGGTGGCTGAGTTGTCCACAATCCCGGAGTTGTCCACCAAGATCCACTAGTTGGGGCCGGAGGCGTCAGAGTCGGTGCCGGAGGTGGTGCCGATATGAACGCACGGGCGGCACTTGGGCGGTACGGCGAGGACCTGGCGGCGCGGCTGCTGGCCGACGCCGGCATGTCCGTACTGGAACGGAACTGGCGCTGTAGTGCCGGTGAGATCGACATCGTCGCGATGGACGGCGACGCACTCGTGGTCTGCGAGGTGAAGACCCGCAGGGCGGGCGCCTTCGAGCATCCGATGGCAGCCGTCACACCCGTCAAGGCGGAGCGACTGCGACGGCTGGCCGGGATCTGGCTCCACCGGCACGGCGGCCCGCCACCCGGTGGGGTCCGGATCGACCTGGTCGGTGTGGTGCTGCCCAGGCGCGGAGCGCCCGTCGCGCAGCATGCGCGGGGGGTGGCCTGATGGGCTTCGCTCGGGCGTATTCGGTGGCGCTCGTCGGTGTCGAGGGTGTGGTGGTGGAGGTCCAGGCGGACCTGGAGGCGGGGGTGGCCGCGTTCACACTGGTGGGGCTGCCGGACAAGAGCCTGGTGGAGAGCCGGGACCGGGTCAGGGCCGCCGTCGTGAACTCCGGGGCCGAGTGGCCGCAGAAGAAGCTCACGGTGGGCCTGTCACCGGCCTCCGTACCCAAGGGCGGCTCCGGTTTCGATCTGGCAAACCCCTGCGAAAGACACACCTAAAGTGCCAGGCTGGGGCCATGAGCCCCACGATTCGCGCCGCCATCGACACCGCCGCAGGC